>CAJMON010000027.1 GCA_905214955.1 uncultured bacterium | reverse complement strand
AAAACCACTCCTGTGCAAGCACATCGTGGTTTCAGGCTTTTGACCCTGGCATCATCATAAATTTTCCGGCGTCACTGCGGGTTCGCAGAACTGCCTGTATTTCCCCAATTCTTCCAAATACATTTTTCCCAGGACACTGAGAACCGTACCTTTTCTGGTGAGATACCCAATGTTCATCATTTCATCGGATTTCAGCGGAATTGCAATATAATCTGAACCGTTGAGTTCCTCGCACAAAATACCGGAGCACAGAGTATACCCATTTAAACCTACCATCAGATTTAACATGGTGGCACGATCATTTGCTTTGATGATCCGTTTGTATTCGTAGGTGCTTAACACTTCCTCTGCAAAATAGAAGGAGTTATTGCTTCCCTGTTCAAAAGACAGACAGGGATAATCTGCCAGTTCCTCCATGGTAATTTCCTGTTTTTCTGCCAATGGATTTCCTCTCCACAGGTAAACATAAATCCGGCACTCAAACAGAGAATGGAACTCCAGGCTGGATTCCCGGAACAGCTTTGTCAGCACATTCTGGTTAAATTCATTTAAATACAGAATACCGATCTCACTTTTAAAGGTGCGGACATTCTCAATGACCTCATAAGTCATGGTCTCATGAACCGCAAATTCATACTCATCCATGCCAAACTGCTTGACCAGTTCTACAAATGCTTTTACAGCAAAAGAATAATGCTGCATGGATACACTGAATTTTTTTCTGACATTTTGCTTTGTTATGTAACGATTTTCTATAAGCCGGTACTGCTCACACACCTGCCTAGCATACCCCAAAAATTCTTCTCCTTCCGGCGTCACCGTTACCCCCCGGTTGGTTCTGCGGAAAAGCTCTACCCCAGTCTCGCTTTCCAGTTCCTTAATCGCCCCGGAAAGACTGGGCTGTGAAATAAACAAAGACTTGGCAGCTTCATTAATGGAGCTGCAGTCCGCAACCGCAATGGCATAGCGCAGCTGCTGAAGTGTCATATGGATCGTTCCTTTCTAAAACAAAATCTCGCTGAAAAAGGCGCATCTCCCATCCTTTAACCAGTATTCCATTCCGCAGGCATCTGCCATTTTTGCCGCATCTACGCAGTAGGCGGACATGCAGGAGCTTGTCGCGGTGGGGCCGGCGCTCATGGTGAGGAATGGAACGCCTGCTTTTTTCAGGACTTCTTCCACTCCACGAGTCATTTCATTGTGCCGGTGCTTTGCCCTCTTGATCTCATCCGGGTCCCCTATGTCCAGCGCCTGGATAGTCTGCATGATAAATGCCGTCTGGTACTGACAGGCGTGCTCCTTCATCTCTTCTACAGTGCCGCTTTTTGGCGGACACATCTTTAATTTATCATAATTGCCGCACAGGTTCTGCTCACAGTATTTCCGGTATTCCGGTACAAATACCAGCTGCTCCACCGGCAGAAATGCCATATGGCCAAATCCCTGTTTCCTGGCTTCTTCTGTCATATTTGTCTGCAGAATCTCTTTTTCCGTCTTCATCTTTTCTGCACATTCCTTTCTAAAAAACTTCTGTTTTTTCTATCATACCTGTTTTCTTCTCTTCCGTCAACGCGGCTCTTTTCTTTTTCTGCGCAATGATATATAATGAGAAAAAATGTCAGAAAAGGAGAATTTGTTATGTATATTACCTGTTTGGACTTAGAAGGTGTTCTTGTACCCGAAATCTGGATTGCTTTTGCAAAAGCCAGCGGCATTCCGGAACTTACCCGCACCACCCGTGATGAACCGGACTATGACAAACTGATGAAATGGCGCATCGGCATCTTAAAAGAACATGGCCTTGGATTAAAAGAAATCCAGAAAACTATTGCTGCCATCGATCCCCTTCCCGGCGCAAAAGAGTTTCTGGATGAACTCCGTTCTTTCTCACAGGTCATCATCATCAGCGATACCTTTACCCAGTTTGCAGACCCTCTCATGGAGAAGCTGGGAATGCCTACCATTTTCTGCAACAGTCTGGAAGTGGCTCCGGACGGGGAAATCACCGGATTTAAAATGCGCATTGATAACTCCAAGTACACTACAGTGAAAGCGCTCCAGTCCATCGGCTACGATACCATTGCCAGCGGCGACAGCTACAACGACCTGGGGATGATCCGTGCCAGCAAAGCCGGATACCTCTTCCGCAGCACTGATCAGATCAAAAAGGACAATCCGGATCTGCAGGCTTTTGAAGAATACAAAGACCTTCTGGAAGCTATCCGCAGTAATTTTTAATCCGCACTGCGATCAAAACTGGTCCACTGGATCAATTCTTGATATGCTTTGCAAAAAAGTGCCCTCTCATCATCCGATCTGGACAATGGGACGGCACTCTTTTTTAGTTTTCTTCTTCCGGTTTTCGCACCGGTACAAATTTTGCCCGGTTCATCAGAGGATGGCTTAACCGAATGGCTCCCGGTCTTGGACATACCATCACACATGCTCCGCAGTAATAACATTCTCCAGGATACATCACAATGGGGTGTTTTCCTTTTTCCGGAGAGGGAAGCAGAATGTCACACTGGCATACAGATGCGCAGCGGTTGCATCCAATACACAGATTTTCATCATATTTTAATGGCTGGGTGCTGCAGGGCACCGGCTCTACGTGAAATTCGATCTTTTCTGGACTTGTCTTGGTGTTCATCACGCCTCACCTCCTGCTGCCTGTTCCTGCTTTTTCTTCAGTTCTTCCATATAATCCTGGTTACGCTTCTCGTACTCTGTCTGAAGCCTTCCAAAGAAATTCAAAGGCACTTCTCTGACCACTGGCTTTCCGTTTTCCAGATGCAGTGCCAGATGCCGTCTCTCCTCCGGCTTTTCTTCTTCCGGATAATCATTTCTTACAAAGCAAAGGGGAACAGAGCAGGCTTTTCTCTCCAGACATGCATACAGCACAATCTGGGATACAGTCAGGATATCTAACACCTCATGAATCCGCATCAGATCATGGGGATTGGAAGCCGTCAGTTTGGGCACAATCTCTGTCTCAAACTGCTTTAACAGATCCAGTCCTTCTTTTAAAAGGGCCTCGCACTTGGCTCCTCCGCAGTAATTCTGCATAGCTTTGGAAATGGCCATGTTCAGCTCTTTCCAGCTCATGCCGTCCTCTTTGGATACATACAGCGGTGCATACAGACGTTCCTTTTCTGCTTCCACATCGGCTCTGGAAACTTCGCCAAACTCTGTTTCTTTTGCGTAATCCGAAGCCTTTCTTCCTGCATAATAGCCTGTGGCGCAGGCAAATCCGGCGCAGTCAGATGCATACAGCTGATCGCCTGCCGCATAAATGCCGTCGATATTGGTCTTTAAATCCCAGTCATTTAAAATACCTCCCGGCGCTCCGAAAAACTGGCGCTCCTGCTCTAAGAAATTGGCAGACTGCCATCCGGTTCCGTAGCTTTGGAGCATGTGTTTTTGGGGATCAAATCCCCGCTCTGTATAATTCTGATAAATGGGAATCTTGGTTTTGGCTTCTTCGCCTACCATCATGCCCCAGATGACCCGGCGCTCTGCATCCGGCATCCGGCTTAAATCTGCATAAAACGGAAGCTGATATCCCCTCTTTACAAGCTCGGAAAAATCCAGGGTTTCCGGTCCCCGGTATTCATACTTGGGATTGTCAATGACACCGCCCTTTAAGAAAAACTTCTGTCCAGGTGCCGGATAATACCTCTCGGAAACGGTCTTCAATTCTTTTCCGTCCCGGTCCACATAAGGAATCTCCACGCCTCTGGCATCCACCATGGTGGATGCATACCAGGTGTTGTGATTGTTTCCGGCTCCATAAGGCGGAAAACTTCTTCCTGCTGCGGAAAATTCTGCCCGCACGGACTTTTCCATCATGGTAAATTCCACACCGGCTTTCCAGCCCATGGCATGTCCGCTTCCGATACTCTGCATAGGACGGAATTCACACAGTCCTGTCAGGTCCGGATTAAACAGCCAGACTCTTGCCGGTCTTGACATACAAAGAATTGTAGCCTTTGCCTGGAAAATACAGAATTTCCCCGTATGGACATTCATGCCCATGGCACCGATTCCCCGTTTTTTTCCGTTCTTTTCTTCCACCAAAAGGGCAGTCGCCTCGGTCCGCTCATACAGGCGCACGCCTAAACGCTTCAGTTCTTTTACCAGAGCCGGTTTGAAGGTAGAACCCCACACCCGGATGGTAAATTTGTTGGCATAGTCGTAGGCAAACATCAGCTTTGTTTTCTCATCCCGAAATTCTGCCCCTTTGAATTCATCTTCCGTGTCCCGGATCTTTCCACCAAAGCTTTCCAGATCCAGAAGCCGGTCATAACCCTCCCGGCATTCAATGTAATGGGCAATGCCGTTGCTGTACCAGTCCTGCTCATTGACATACGCCTCTGCGATCTCCTCCGGAGTTACCCCGGAACAGGGATTGGTACAGGCAGATTCCCAGTGGTCAAATCCTGTTCCTGCAGAACCGCTTTTTTCAATGGCGCCTTTTTCCACCAAAATGACATCCAGGCCTTTTCTGGCTGCCGCAATGGCTGCGAAACATCCAGCCAAACCGCCGCCTAATACCAGCACATCACACTTGACAGTTTCTTCCACACTCGCCTCATTTTCATAAGGCCACTTGTAGGTCTCACTCATTTTCATTCCTCCGTACCCGTTTTATCTCCGTATTCTTTACACACGTCCGGCATTTTCTGCCTGAATGCAGGCTGTAAAATGGTCCGGTGAGATTTCTTTTAATTCCATATCACCCTTCCGGCAGTTCTCCGTCACAAAAGGACAGCGGGCAGCAAACCGGCAGCCGGGTTTGGGATTTACAGGGCTGGTGACTTCTCCCTGGAGAAGCTCTCTTCTCTTATGGCAGGATTCCACGCTTGGAATAGGGATGGCCGCCAATAATGCTTTCGTGTAGGGATGTACCGGATTTTTGAAAATCTCTCCTGCAGGCGCTTTTTCCACACATTTTCCCAGATACATAACCATAATCTCATCGGAAATATGTTTTACTACCGACAAATCGTGGGTAATAAACAGGTAGGTCAGCCCCATCTGTTCCTGAAGATCCATCAGCAGGTTCAAAATCTGTGCCTGAATGGATACGTCCAGGGCAGATACTGGTTCATCACAGACCACAAATTCCGGATTTAACACCAAAGCTCTGGCAATACCGATACGCTGTCTTCTTCCTCCGTCCAGCTCATGGGGATAGGCCATGGCAAGACGTTTGGCAAGGCCTACCGTATCCATCATCTGTGCCACCTTTTCTTCGATTTCATCTTTGTTTCTGCAGACTTTATTGACAATCAACGGCTCTGCGATCAGCTGCTGAACCGTCATCCGTCCATTTAAACTGGAATACGGGTCCTGGAAAATCATCTGCATTTTCGGCCGGATTTTGTTGAACTCTTTCTTTTTCAGTTTTGCAAGGTCGGTTCCGTGAAACAGAATTTCTCCTTCTGTAGGCTCATTTAGACACAGAAGGGTCCTTCCAAGAGTAGATTTTCCACAGCCGGATTCTCCTACCACACCGATGGTTTTTCCTCTGGGAATGGAAAAACTCACGTCATCTACGGCGTGAAGCATTCCTGCCGGAGTCTTAAAATATTTTTTCAGATGTTTTACTTCCAGAAGCTTTTCCTCTGCCTGGCTCATTTTGCCACCTCCCTGGTGTCCTTCTTCAGATCTTCGTACAGATGACAACGGATCTGGTGTCCGTTTTTCTCATACACTTTCGGTGCCTGTTTTTTGCACTGCTCCATACATTTGGTACACCTGGGTGCAAATCGGCAGCCTGCCGGTTTTTCTGTTGGATCTGGCATCAATCCCTCAATGGGGTGAAGACGTCTGGATTCCTCTGTCAGGCTTGGTATGGAGCCGAACAGTCCTTTGGTGTAGGGATGATGGACTTCTCCTGTGAAAATATCTTTCAGGGTGCCATACTCCACCATTTCTCCTGCATACATAATTCCCACTTTGTCGCAGGTCTCTGCCACGACGCCAAGATCGTGGGTAATCATAATGACAGATGTTCCATATTTTCTCTGCAGATCGCAGATCATGGAAAGGATCTGCGCCTGAATAGTCACATCAAGCGCCGTAGTGGGTTCATCCGCAATCAGCAGCTTGGGATTGCACACCAGTGCAATGGCAATCACCACTCTCTGGCGCATTCCTCCGGAAAATTGATAAGGATATTCCTGCTTCCGTTCTTTTGGAATGCCTACCAGCTCCAGGGTGTCTTCCACTTTCTTTTCAATTTCTTTCTGGGAAAGCTCTTCGCCATTGTGAAGGTACAGTGCCTCTCCAATCTGCTCTCCAACGGTCAGCACCGGGTTTAATGCTGTCATGGGATCCTGGAAAATCATAGAAATTTTTTCTCCCCGGATCTTCTGCATCTCATGGTCCGAAAGCTTTGTCAGCTCCTTTCCCTCCATCTGAATGCTTCCGGAAGTGATTTTTCCGGTACGCTCAGGCAAAAGTCCCATGATGCCAAGGGCTGTGGTCGTCTTTCCTGCTCCGGTTTCTCCCACCAGTCCCATGGTTTCACCGGCTCCTATGGAAAAGCTGATGCCATTCACTGCATAGACGGTCTCCAGATCTGTTTTATATACAATGGACAGATCCTGAATAGCCAGCACATCCTGCTCTTTTCTATTTGTTTCCTGTATGGATTTCTTTTCCATTCCTTTGTTTCCTCCTAACCGCTGCCCGTTTCGTACAGCTTAATCCTTCAGTTTTGGGTCCAGTGCATCGGTAAGGCCATCTCCTACCAAGTTAAAGGCCAAAGAAGACAAAATGATGAAAACACCTGGAAAGACCAGAAGATACGGTGCTGTAAACAGATACTGCTGCGCGTTGGACAACAGGGCACCCCACTCCGGAGAAGGCGGCTGAATACCCATGCCGATAAAACTTAAGCCTGCTGCAGACAGAATCATATCGGAAATCGCCATGGTGGTATTGACAATGATGGGACCCATGGCATTTGGAAGGACATAGCGGAAAATAATTCTGGCATTGGAGGTGCCGTAAGACCTTGCCGCTTCCACATAATCCTGATCGGCAACCGTCAGCACCACGGAGCGGATCAGGCGGACATTTCCCGGTATACAGGATACCGTAATGGCAATAATCAGGTTGCGCAGGTTGGTTCCAAGAGCTGCCACCACTGCCAGAGACAGAAGGATAGGCGGCACGCACATAAATACGTCCACAATCCGGCAGATTACATTGTCTACCATTCCGCCGAAATATCCGGCGCTGGCTCCTAAAATGGCACCGATCACCAATGCCATCAGGCTGGTTGCCACACCGATAAACAGGGAATACCTGGAACCGTGTACTACTCTGGCAAACAGATCTCTTCCATATTCATCTGTTCCGAAGAAATGGGCGAGACTGGGAGTCTGCAAGCGCTCCGCTCCTACCTGGTCAATGCACTTAGAATAAGGAACGATCAGATCTGCAAAAAGAGCCGTTCCTACAATCAAAATCAGAATCACAAGACCGGCCACGGCTGCCTTGTTTTTCCGGTAGCGCCGCCAGAATTCTGCCAGCTGCGCATGTTTTCTGCTTCTTCTTTTCTGAATGCCTGCGCTCTTATCCACGGCTCTTTCCTCCATTCTGATATTTTGCTTTGATTCTTGGATCAATAAATGCGTACAGAATATCCACGATCAGGATGACCAGACTGAACAGTACGGCAAGAAACAGAGTTGCCCCCATGACCACCGGAATGTCTTTCTGCCGGATGGCTGTGGTGATCAGCGTTCCCATTCCAGGCATAGCAAATACGGTCTCCGCAATGATGGCGCCGCCAAGAGAAGCACCAAAACTGGTTCCAAGGGTGGTGACGACTGGAAGCAGGGCGTTTCTTAAGGCATGTTTCCAGATGATTCTCCGGCTGGAAGCCCCTTTTGCCTTTGCGGTACGGATGTATTCCTGACGGATGGTTTCCAGCATAGCGGATCTGGTCAGACGCAGAAGGCCTGCCGCTGATGTCAGGGATACCGTCAGTGTTGGCAGAATGAAGTGTTTCAGGCTGGATGCTCCAAAAGATGGCAGCCAGCCAAGCTTTAAGGAAAACAAAAGCAGAAGCATCAGCCCCAGCCAGAATCCGGGAATAGATGCAAATACCAGCGCCACTACTACGCAGATATGATCCGCCACAGAATACTGGCGGACGGCGGAAAAAATTCCAAGGGAAATTCCAATGATGGAAGACACTGCCATGGATAAAATGGCCAGCAGCAGTGTGTTTGGAAATCTGGCAATGATGTCATTAACCACCGGCTGTCGGGTCTGATAGGACGTGCCAAGGTCAAAATGAAAAACAATTCCGCCGATGTAATTGAAAAAGCGGATCAAAAATGGCTGATCGTAGCCAAATTCATGGTTTAAGGACGCGATTGCCTCCGGCTTTGCTGTAATTCCCAGAATAATGGTTCCCGGATCTCCCGGCGTCAATGACAAAATGGCAAATACCAGAAATGCCACGCCAAGCAGTACCGGAATCATATACAGCAGCCGCTTAATAATGTACTTGGACATAGGGGATGCCCTCCTTTTTCTCATAAGTTGCCGCAGCTTATATGTGAATAGAAGGGAAGCCGATGAATTTCATCGAACTCCCCTCCCAAAGCGGATGCGTTCTCCGCCACTTTTGCTTACCGCTGCGTCCTGAGTGTACCTTCCGATTTAGTTCCAGGAGAAGTCGTATACCGAATACAGACCTTCCAGAACAAATTCCGGACACTGCAGATCTGAGTTGTATGCATACAGTGTCAGCGGGTTGCAAAGCACTGCGTAGATGGCTTCATCCTGTGCTTTTGTAAAGATCTCATCAAAAATCTCTGCACGCTTGTCATTGTCCGTCTCATGGGTTGCATCTTCAAACAGCTGATCCATTTCTTCATCGGAGTACCGTGCGTTGTTGGCTGTTCCGATGTACTCAGTCTTATAAGCCATTTCCAGCATCTGAGTCTCCCCTTCCAGGGTCATATTCAGTGCAGTAATGTTGTAATTTCCACTGGTCAGATCACTGATGTAAGCATTGAATTCTTTTACGGCAATGGTGCAGTCCAGTCCAACGGCTCTTAAATCGTTCTGGATAACGGTTGCGATGTTGGAATATTTTTCTGCAACCAGCAGTTCGCCCAGATCATAGGGTGTGGTAATACCTGCTTCTGCCAGAAGTTCTTTTGCTTTTTCCGGATCGTAGGTGTACTGGAACTGATCATCGGAATAGCCGAAACGCTCTTTAGAGCAAATGTTAGAGTTCACTTCTGCTTCTCCGTCGTAGCAGACCGCCACCAGATTCTCACGGTCTATTGCATAATTGATCGCCTGACGGACTTTTACATCGTTAAATGGCTCTTTCTCCAGGTTCATGGAAACATAAGCAAATCCAGAGGTGGGTACTTCTGCAATGGTGATGGCCGGGTTTGCCTGAAGCTGTGCCATGCTGGAGGATTCGATATCTGCGAAGTTGACTTCTCCTGTCTGCAGGGCGATGGCTTTTGTGGAGGAATCCGGAATGACTTCAAAGGTAATGTCTTTGATCTCGGCTGCTCCTCTGTAGTAATCTTCATAGGCTTCCAGTTTTACATTGCTTCCGTTGGCACGGCTGACAAATTTGTACGGGCCGCTTCCTACCGGATTGCTGACAAATTCTTCCGGAGATGCCTCATAGTATGCCTGAGATGCAATATGCACGGAACATACGCCTAACAGGAACGGAGAATAGGCTCCTTCCAGTTTGCATACAACGGTGTAGTCATCCGGTGTTTCCACGCTCTGAAGCATGGTTACCTGAGACCCCTGGTATTCTGAATTCATATACATTTCCAGAGAAAATTTCACATCTGCGGAAGTCAACGGTGTTCCATCGTGGAAAGTCACATCATTTCTTAAATGAAAGGTATACTCCGTGCCGTCATCGCTGATTTCATAGCTTTCTGCGATCCGAGGCTGGGGCTCTTCTGTTCCATCCGGATTCATGTACATCAGGGTGTCGTAGATCTGATTTAATACGTCCATTTCTACGGTTGTGGAAAAATCAGATGGGTGCAGGGTGTCTACGTCAGCATCAATGGCAATAACCAGATCTGTTTTTCCGGACTCTCCGGCAAATGCCGTGAAGGACGCTGACAGGCCGATACAGGCGCAGGCAAGAAATACAAGTGCTTTTTTCATAATGTTTCTCCTCTCTTTTCTCCTGGAATTTTTTTATGAAAACGTGTATTTTGAAAACGCATTGATAAGATCAACGCCACCTTCAATGTCTTTTTTGGAGGCTACTGCACTCTGGCTGTGGGGATATCTGGTAACGACTACAATACCGCCGGCTTTGACCCCCACACCGGAAAGGTTCATACTGGAAGCATCGGTTCCTCCCTGGTCAATAACCTCTCTCTGGTATTTGATCTGATTCTTTTCACAGCATTCAATCATGGCGTTGACCACGCCTTCATCGCAGACAACAGAGGGATCACAGATTTTGATGCCGATTCCGCCGTCAATGGCATTGCTGCCTTCCAGATCACAGGGATAATCGTGTGCCGGAGAAATGTCTACTGCCACTCCGATATCCGGCTGGATTCTGGCTGCTGCTGCCTTGGAGCCTCTGCAGCCTAATTCTTCCTGTACGCAGAATACATAGTAGATATCGTTGGGGCCTGTTCCGTCATTTTCTTTCAGTGCCTCGATCAGCTGGTAGCATCCGATCCGGTTGTCTAAGGTCTTTGCACAGACTCTGTCGTTTGCCAGCCGGACATAGGGTCCATGGTAACCGCACACATCACCCAGGTTTACATATTTTAAAGCGTCTTCTCTGGAAGTGGCTCCGATATCAATGTAAAGCTTTCCTGCTTTGTTGCCTGCTTCTTCAATGGGACCCATGCAGCTTACCACTCCATACATTCCATTGCGGAAGCGGACTTTTTCATTGTATGCAGAGCCTGTCCAATTCCAGCCCATATTGCATACACGAAGTCTTCCGTCTGCTTCAATGGTCTTTACCATAAAGCCAATTTCATCCGTATGGGCTGCAAACATGATCTTCTTTGCGCCCTCTCCGCCTTTTCCTCTCTTTAACACGATCAGGTTGCCAATGGCATCGGTGAGTACTTCATCTGCATAGGGAATAACTTCTTTTTCAATGGCTTCCCGGACTTCTTTTTCAAAACCGGAAACTCCCATGAGCTGCGTCAGCCGCTCCAGCAGTTCTTCGTCTCTCATAATTCTGTGTACCTCCTGCCTTTTTATCTTCCATTCTCTTGCTGTCGTTTTTTGCAAAATAACTGACATTGTTTGATGGGTACCGTTTCTTCTGTTTTTATCCATTCTTAGGTATCTGGAACTTTACAGCTTTGATGTTTTGCACTTTAACTTGAAGAAGTATTGTTCCTAGTCTATCACTTTTCCCTTTTCTTTGCAATATGCATTTTGCAAAATGTAAAATTCTTTTTCTTCTCCGTTCTTCTTCTTGACTTTTTCTTTCTATCTTCTGTACAATAGATAGCAGTCCTAGATGACAGTGAAAAAAATTCCTTGCTCCCGTGAGCAAATTCATAGCTGGCAGGCAGGCTTAAATACTGACTTTTATCTGCAGGAAAGGACGACTTTCTATGGATTTAAATAAAACAACCCTTTCAGAACAGATTTACCAGATTCTGAAAGAAGATATTCTGACACAACGGATTCCCCTTGGGGAAAAACTGACTCTGAAAATGTTAAAGGAGCGCTTTGAAGTCAGCTCCACCCCCATCCGGGATGCCTTAACACGCCTGACAGAAGAAGGGCTTGTCCGCTATTATTCCAATATCGGCGTCAATGTCATCAGCCCCGGCAGAACAGACCTTCAGGAGCTGTACCAGTTTATGGGGGATCTGGATGCCCTGGCCATTCTTTACAGTTCCAGATCGAAAGACCTTTCGGAGATTTTAAAGGAGCTGGAAGAAAACATTGGGCTGACCAGAGTGATTCTGGAAAAAGAAAAGCTGACCCAGGAGGAAACTTCCCTCTGGATCAGCCATTCTGACCGTTTTCATCTGATTTTTTATGATTACTGCCACAATACCCGTCTTGCAGTGGCTGCCGGGCGGCTTCGCAGCCAGCTTACCATTTTTTCCAACGCCTACGAAACCGGAAGTCTTCCCCAGACCACTATTTTCCGGGCTCATGAGGAAATCTTCTCCCTGTACAAAGAACGGCACTTTCAGGAGGCTGCAGACCGAATGCGCCTGCACCTGGAAGAGTCCCTGCAGTTTGCGCTGGAGGCACTGGACTCCATGGCGGAATAAAGATAAGACGCTGGCTGATCGTAATTTCTCGCCAGCGTTCTATCTGCCGTGCTCCCTCTACCACATCAGGTGCAGTTCTTTCCCCGTCCGCTGTGCTTCTAATTTATACAATGCTTCCACAAAAAAGTAATCTGCATACACCATAGTAATATGAGTCTGGGGGCTTCCGTAGGAGGCCGTGCAGTTCTGTACAATCGCATCACAGTTTTTTCCAAAATCTGCCCGCTTTTCTGCAATGGTGCGCAGTATTTTTTCTGCCGCTCTCACGTACATTTCCTGTTCTTCTTTTGGCAGCTGTCCTGCCAGTTCCAAAAGCCCTCCTGCAATGACGCAGGCACCGCAGGAATCTTCATACGCAGGTTCTTTCGGCTGGCGGAAATCCACTGGAATGATTCCACTCTCCGGCATGGCAGCGATACAGTAGTGGGCCGCTCTCTTGGCAATATCCAGATATTCCTGTTTTCCAGTATGTAAGTAACTTAACGTAAATCCATACACAGCCCAGCCCTGGCCTCTGGTCCAGGAAGACCCTTCTTTGTATCCCTGGCCGCCGTAGGTACGCACCACTTCCCCTGTCTGTGGATCAAATTCTACGATATGGTTTGCTGACCCATCTGCCCGGATAAATGCTTTCATGGCCGTATTCGCATGGCGTCTGGCAATCTGTCCAAATCTTGGATCTTTTGTTTCTTTTTCTGCCCAGTACAGAAGCGACAGATTCATCATACAGTCAATAATGGCCCATCCCCTGGTGTCCTGCTCTCCATCATTCCACGCACGGATAAAGTTTCCTTCCGGATTAAACCGTCCTGCCAGCAGATTGGCTGCATGAAGGGCCGTTCTTCTGGAACGCTCATTTCCGGTAAGATCCCAGTCTGCAGCCGCAGACAGCTGAAACATAAATCCCAGATCGTGATGCATTCCGTAAAAATCCATGAGACATTTTTCCAGTTTGTATTCCGCTTCTCTGGCTGTTTCCAGATACCTCTCTTTTCTGGTGTCCTGATACAGCAGCCACAACAGTCCGCTCCAAAATCCATTGGTCCACCAATTTAACCCATCATCCCCGTTCCAATTTCTGGATGCATCCGACCGGTCATCGTACCTTCCATCCGGTTCTGTGGTATAGGGGATTTTTTCCCGGTTCTTTTCGCATACCCACTTCATTTTTTCACGGACTTTTTCCAGCACGCTCTCTTCCCATCTGTCTGTTTCCTCATATGTTTTCATACCTGCTCCATTCCTTTCTGATGCTGCTTTTGGACACCCCCCGGCATCTCACACAACCCTTTTCTTTTCATTCTAGCATTCCAAGCCAGCAGAGTAAAGCAAACTTTCGCAGCCGCTTGACATCCCGCCGAGAGGGATGCGTATCTACCTTCAATCAAAAAAATCCAGCACAGTCCGGATACTTATTCAAGCATTCCATCCTGTACTGGATTCTCTATTTTACTTTTATACCGACCGAAGAATGGTTCCTCCGCCAAACACATAGTCACCGTCATAGAGCACCACCGCCTGTCCAGGGGTAATGGCCCGCTGTGCATCCGGGAATGTGCATTTGATCTGGTCTTCGCCCACTTTTTCAACCAGGCAGGGCGAGCCTTTGTGGTTGTAACGGATCTTGGCCACCAGTTCTTTCGGCTCTGTCAGGTCTGCCTGGGACATGAAATTCAGGCGGTCTGCATAAAGGACATGGCGGAAAATATCTTCATTTTCTCCAATCACCACTTCATTGGTCTTGGGGCGGATCTCGCTGACAAACACCGGATGCCCCATAGCAAGGCCCAGCTTTTTCCGCTGTCCTACCGTATAGTGGGTGATACCCTTGTGTCTGCCGATGACCTTTCCATCCGGAGTGACAAAATTGCCTTCCGGCATCTTCTTTCCAGTGGTCTGGTCAATGAAGCCGGCATAATCCTGATCCGGCACAAAACAGATCTCCTGGCTGTCCGGCTTGTGAGCCACTGTCAAGCCGATTTTCTCTGCAATGGCACGGATCTCATCCTTGCTGTAATCTCCTACCGGCATCAGTGTTCTGGACAGCTGTTCCTGTGTCAGATTGTACAAGGCATAGGTCTGATCCTTTGCCGCAGTCACAGAATGCTCCAGGGCATACCGGCCATTTTCCAAATGGACAATTCTTGCATAATGTCCGGTGGCAATATAATCGGCTCCAATCTGCAGGCTGCGCTTAAGAAGAGACTCCCACTTTACATAGCGGTTGCAGGCAATACAGGGATTGGGAGTTCTGCCCGCCAGATATTCTGCCACAAAGTAATCCATGACATTTTCTTTGAACTCCTTTTTGAAGTTCATGACATAGTAAGGAATTCCAAGGGAAGCCGCCACTCTTCTGGCATCATCCACCGCACTTAATCCACAGCATCCGCCATTGGCTTCCTGGGTAAATTCATCCTCATCCTGCCAGATCTGCATGGTCACGCCAATGACATCGTATCCCTGTTCTTTTAACAGCCAGGCAGCCACGGAGGAATCCACTCCTCCGGACATTCCCACTACGACTTTTTTCTTTTCTGACATGCGCTTTAGTATTCCTCTTCCTCTTCACCGTCATGGATATCAGCCTTGGGTTTTTTCAGACCTTCAATCTCAATGCCGTTTTTCTGTGCATAATCCCACAGTGCTGCATGGATGGCTTCTTCTGCCAGCAGAGAACAGTGTACTTTCACAGGGGGAAGTCCGTCTAAGGCTTCCATCACGGCTTTGTTGGTAATCTTCAGTGCTTCATAAATGGTTTTTCCTTTTACCATCTCGGTAGCCATACTGCTGGTGGCAACGGCTGCACCGCAGCCAAAAGTTTTAAATTTTACATCCTGGATAACCTGATTGTCATCTACATCCAGGTAAATTCTCATGATATCGCCGCATTTGGCATTTCCTACGGTTCCTACACCGCTGGCGTTTTCAATTTCTCCTACATTTCTAGGATGCTGAAAATGATCCATTACTTTTTCGCTGTACATGCTTCAAAATTCCTCCGTATTTTCATTTTCTAGAGCGTGTTAGTTGTTTTTCTTTACAAAATCTTCGTATAATGGGGACATGCTGCGCAGACGCTCGATAATATCTTTTAAAGCCTCCACAACAAAATCAATGTCTGCTTTTTCGATCTCTTCGTTCAGCGTCAGACGCAGGGAACCGTGTGCAATCTCATGAGGCAGGCCGATGGCAAGCAGTACATGGGACGGGTCTAAGGAGCCTGAAGTACATGCAGATCCGCTGGAACCGCAGATGCCTTTCATATCCAGCATAATCAGCATGGATTCTCCCTCTACAAACTGGAAACTGAAGTTTGCGTTGTTGGGCAGACGTAAGGTTCTGTGGCCGTTCAGTCTGGTGTACGGAATTTCCTTTAAAACACGGTCAATCAGGTAATCTCTGGTTTCCCGCTCTTTTGCAGTACGCGCTTCCATGGTGGCAATAGCACGCTCTACTGCTTTTCCAAGTCCTACAATACCCGGTACATTTTCGGTGCCTGCACGGCGCTTGCGCTCCTGTGCGCCTCCATGAATCAGAGAACGGATTTTTACTCCCTTGCGGATATATAAAAAGCCGATTCCTTTAGGGCCGTTTAATTTGTGACCGCTGGCACTGAGCATGTCAATGTGGTATTCATTGACATCAATGGGCACCTGTCCGAAAGCCTGAACTGCATCGGTATGGAACAGAATGCCGTGTTCTTTTGCAATTTCACCGATCTCTTTGATGGGCTGAATGGTTCCGATTTCGTTGTTGGCAAACATCACAGAGATCAGGATGGTGTCCGGGCGGATGGCTTTTTTCAGTTCATCCAGCTTGACAACACCGTTTTCATCCACATCCAGGTAGGTGATCTCATAGCCCTGTTTCTCCAGCCACTCGCAGGTATGGAGAATGGCATGATGTTCAATCTTGCTGGTGATGATGTGTTTTCCTTTGCTCTGATAAGCTTCTGCAGTAGCTTTTAATGCCCAGTTATCAGACTCGGAACCGCCTGCTGTGAAATAAATCTCGTCTTTGTTTGCGCCCAGGGCATCTGCTGCGATGCCTCTTGCTTTATCTACTGCCTGTTTGCTGCTGGCTGAAAAATCATAAATACTGGAGGGATTGCCGTAAAATTCCGTAAAGTACGGAAGCATGGCCTCTACAACCTCCGGTGCTGTCTTTGTTGTGGCTGCATTATCCAAATAAATTAATTTTTTCATTTTGAAATCTCCTACTTGTTTTTCTTTTCTCTTAAGTCTGCCAAGTTTACTGAACTCCTTTGCAAGGATCTGCTGCTTTTTCTGCGGCTTTCGCCTCTGCGAACTGAGCACGCGCCCGCCTGCTTTCTTCTGCAAGCTGTGCCAGATCAATGTCATCCACCGCCTTGGTAATGCTGTCATTGATCTTCTGCCACACGGATCTTGCGGCACAGCACTCCGAATTCTGGCAGCTTTCTTCTTCCAGCAGTCCTGGACACTCCACCGCATTCACACTGCCTTCCAGTGCCCGCAGAACATCCCCTACGGAAATCTCACTGGATGGCCTTGCCAGCCGGTAACCTCCCTGGGCTCCTCTTGTGCTCACCACCAGACCTGCTTTTTTCAGCTTCGCTGCAAGCTGTTCCAGATAGCATTCTGAAATGTTCTCTCTGGCGGCAATGCTGCTGATAGGAACTGCTTCCTCACTGTGGACTGCCAGATCAATCATGGCCCGCAGACCATATCTTCCTTTTGTGGAAAAGTTCATGAAACCACCTTTATTTCTTCCCGCTAACTATTTCCGACTATTTTGCTCGGATTTCACTTTTCGAATATAACATCTGAAAACGGTTCTGTCAAGCCCCCGGCTGTAATATACTGAAAGAAAAAAGCGGGACCGCTTCTATGAATCGTACTTCTTCTCTCTGGCAGGGTGCCCTTATCCTTACTGCTGCCGGCTGTGCCAGCCGCATCATCGGTTTCTTCTATAGAATATTCCTGTCATATACCATCGGTGCCAAAGGCGTTGGCCTGTATCAGCTGATTTTTCCAGTGTATGTGATGACTTTTTCCCTGTCTTCCTCCGGCATCCAGACTGCCATTTCCAAATATACTGCCCAGTATCACGCCTCCGGTGATCTAAAACATGCCAGACAGATTCTGGTTTCCGGACTGTGCCTGTCTGTGGGTGCTTCTTCTTTGTGTGCCATTTTTCTGTTCACCCGGGCTTCCTGGATTTCTGTTCACCTGCTTCTGGAACCATCCTGTGCCAAGCTGCTGAAAATCATCGCTTTCGCAGCTCCCTTTGGCTGCATCCATGCCTGCCTGCACGGCTGCTTTTTCGGTCTGAAACGCACCGCCATTCCCGCCATCTCCCAGCTGCTGGAACAGGCTGCCAGAACCGGAGCTTCCTTTCTGGTTTTCTGTATTTTTCTGGAAAAAGGCCTTTCCCCTTCTCCTGTTATCGCTGCTGCTGGAATGACGGTGGGCGAGCTGGTCTCCACGCTGTTTACCATTACCATGTGGATCTTTACCGAGCAAAAAGGCGCCCGGCCTATGCTTCCATCAAAAACCGCCTTCCGGGAAATTCTCCAGATGTCCCTGCCTTTGACTGCCAGCCGGGGACTATTGACCCTTCTGCAAAGCGTGGAAGCCGTCTGTATTCCGGCAAATCTTATATCTTTTGGGCTGTCTCGGGACCAGGCCCTTTCCGTGTACGGCGTTCTCACCGGCATGGCCCTTCCTCTGATTCTCTTTCCCTCTGCCCTTACCAATGCCCTGTCTGTCATGCTGCTACCATCCGTTTCTGAGGATGCCTCCTTAAACCGCACGGACCACATCTGCCGCACGGTGTCCTCCACCACAGCCGCCTGCATGTGGCTTGGCATTTTCTGCACCACCGCGTTTCTTCTGACTGGGAAAGAGCTTGGCCTTCTGCTTTTTCACTCTTCCCTTGCAGGCTCTTTTCTCCTTACCCTTGCCTGGATCTGCCCGTTTTTATACCTGGCAGTCACCCTCACCAGCATCTTAAATGGCATGGGACAGACGCTTCTTACCTTTTTTCTGCACGCTTTTTCTCTGGTTATCCGGCTTTTGTTTGTATGGTATGCCATTCCCCGCTTTGGCATTCAGAGCTGCCTCTGGGGGCTTCTTGCAAGTGAATTGTTCCTGGCCTGTTCTGCATTTTTGTCTCTTAAGAGGAAGCTTCGTTTTTCTGCTAATCCCGCTGCCTGGATTGTAAAGCCCTGCGCTGCTTCTGTAATCAGCGCCGGTGTCTATCTTTTTTTTGACAAGCTTCTTCGAATACCTGGCTGTTCTTCTTTTCTCCGTCTTGTGATCTCCGGACTTGTTATGACCGGCACCTTTTTCTTCTTTTTTCAATCAGGGTCTGTTGTATAATTTTTTTCTTTCTGCACATACTTTTCCTGTTTCAACAACCAGGCAGGCGCCATACAAAACTGCCTGCGTTCCACATTTTACTATGAAAGTCCTGGACGGCAGCCATGAAAGAGCCATGCCTGCATGGGCGAATTCATGGATATCGGACAGGCTAGACCGTATGAGTAAGCAGGGCGGCAGCCCGAATTACGAATACGGCGGCAGCTGCGGAAGCGCCAAAAGTGCGCAGCAGCTGACTTTCCTGTATGGTTGTGCTGCCATCAGGCGGCATGTTCATTTTATAGGAGGTATCCACATGATGAATCAAATTTCTGAGCTGGATCTGCAGAATCTCCGCCACCTCATCGGCGGCTATGACACCAGCCATGCAAAAATGACCGAGTACGCATCCCGTGCTGCTGACCCGGAAGTGCGTCAGTTTTTCCAGAAATCCGCTCAGTCTGCCATGCAGTCCCGCCAGCAGCTGATGCAGTTTCTGCAGTAGGAGGTGAGAAAGATGAATGAAAAAGCAATGGTAAGCGATACACTGGCTGGTATCAACAGTGAGCTTGTCCGCATGAGCGAAATGATCAGCCAGACCGAAAATCCTCAGCTGAAAAACATGTTGAAGCAGATGCGCAATCAGTGCGAGGCTTCCCAGGAAGAGATTTATCAGATCGCACGGGCAAGACAGTATTATGTGCCGGCTGCACAGGCTGCTCCGGATGAAATCCAGCACGTGCGCCAGCTGTTTTCTCAAGGCTGATAATCAGCATTTAAAAGATGCCTTACGGATTGTTTGGTACTTCGTACTTCCACATCTCTGGTGCCACTTCGACCGGTGCTGTGTGCCATTGGCACACAGCATCCTGGCATCTTAAGATTTTATAAGAATTTCACGCCTTGTCACTGCCTGAAAATTATGTCATAATGATTTCAGTATCTGTGCGGAAATGAAGTGAAAGGAGACACTTATGAAAATACTTCACAAAAAATTTTTACATATCTGTCCGCTGTTTTTGATTCTGGCCGTGTTCTGTTTCAGCCCCTTAGCTGTCTCAGCTGCCAGTTATCAGTGGTCCTCCATTGACAGCAACGGTCACTTACAGCTGATCAATACCGATACCAAGAAGCCTGTGAAATCCCGGTTTTTGACTTACAAGGGCTACACCTACTATTTTGATAAGAACGGATACGTCTCCACCGGCTGGACCAAAGTTAAAAATGACTGGTATTATTTCAATGCCAGCGGTGCCATGGTGACCGAATCCTGGGTTTCCGGCGTGCAGGGAAAATATTATCTTCTGAAAAATGGCAAGATGGCCAAGAAGCGCTGGGTCACAGATTCTGAAGGCATCAAGTCCTACGTAGGCGCTGACGGACGTCAGATTCCCAATTACAACAAAAAAGTCAAATCTGGTATGAAAAAGACTGCAAAAGGCACCCGCTTTCTTCAGGCGGACGGCTCTTATGCAGCCAGTCAGTGGCTCTGCTACAAAGGCAGCTGGTATTATTTTTACCGGAATGGATACATGGCCAAATCTTCTTTCATCGGAAAACGTTATGTTGGCCGCACCGGAAAGATGATTGTAAACCGCACGATGACCATTGGAAAATACCGCTATACCTTTGACAAAGACGGAGAAATCATCAAAAAAGTACGAAAATCTACAAAAAAATAACTATTTGTGTTCCTGTTATCAGCGGATCTGTACGCCGTCCAATGCTGCATAGGTCAGCACATCCTGATCATAGACCATTTTCAATGAGAAAAATGGTCTATTTTCTTGCAGCAGCCGAAAGAAAATCTTGTCTCCTTCCCACAGATTCCGTTTTTCAATGTCCTCTTTTTTTACCCATTCCAGGGTGCCTTCGCTGCAGGTTCCAATCTCCCCTTCCCATGCATCTGCAGTATACAAAAACATGCACTCGCTCTCCCAGGGCTCGCACACAAAGGTGATCACGCCCCGCAGCCGAAAAGAAGTGAGGGTGGTTCCGGTCTCTTCTTTTGCCTCCCGCAGCAAGCACTCTTCCGGGCTTTCGTCCTTCTCAAATTTCCCCCCGATTCCAATCCATTTATCCTTGTTCACATCCACTTTTTTCTTGACTCTGTGGAGCATCAGATAGCTGTCGTCTTTTTCCATATAACACAGTGTGGTAAGAATCATATGTTTCTCCTTTTCTTTCTGAAACAGCCCGTGATTTTGCTTGAACTGTCTCTTTATATTTGGTATGATCGTAATGTGACAATGGTTTCAAATGATGCCATTATGAAAAAATTATCCTGCGCCAATATAGCAGATACTTAATTTTCACTGTACTAGTATATTAAATTTCAGGAGGTTATGCAATGTCAAGAGATGATTATACCTCTGCCAAACGGCTTGGACAGAAACAGTACCATGCGGCTGTCTCCGCTGGAAAATATCCCTATCTCCAGGCTCTGGACGATATTCTTTCCTACACGGAAGTACAGCGTGAAGTGAGCCTTGGGCTCCTTGATATTCCCCTGGAAATGATTGCCGGCACCAAAACTTCCGGGCGGCAGAACGCCTTTTCCTGCGGTTTTATGCCCCTTCTTGGTGAGAAGACGGAATTTGCCACCAAATGGATCGCTCTTTACGATTCCCATATGGATGTGGGCATTCACGATCCCATCTCTACATACGAATTTCTGGGAAAATTTTATGTACAGGAAGGAAACAAGCGTGTCAGCGTCATGAAAGCCGTGGGCGCATTCAGCATTCCAGGCACCGTGATCCGGGTCATTCCAAAACCTTCCGAGGATCCTAAGATCAAAATTTATTACGAATTTATGGATTTTTATCAGGTGGCTCCCACCTATATGATCCAGTTTACCCACGAAGGAAGCTACGCTGCCTTTCTCACTGCCATGGGCAAAAATACCAAGACACCCCTGACAGACAAAGAAATGGAAGACCTGCGCTACAGCTATGGACAGTTTGCAGATCTTTTCCGCAGCAAGGCGGGTGAAAAATTTTCCATCACTCCAGGAGACGCCTTCCTTCTTTATGTAAAAGTTTTCGGCTACGAAGATGTGATCACCCACACTTCCGGAGAAATGAAAGAAAACATCGCCAAAATGTGGAATGAATTTGAGCTGGCAGACAGCGCTTCCGGAGCTAAACTAGTGGAAGAACCGGAAGATGTTCCACAGAAAAATTTTCTCGGCCGACTGATTCCAGGCATTGCGCCCCAGAAACAGAAGATCGCCTTCATCCACGAAAAAGACCAGGAAACTTCCAGCTGGACCTACAGCCATGAGCTTGGCCGGATGCACTTAGAGCAGACCTACCCGGATCAGGTAGAAACCTACCACTGGGATAATGTAGACCCGGAGGTCAATGGCGAACAGGCCATTGAAGAAGCAGTTCAGAAAGGCTGCAGCCTGATTTTCACCACCACGCCCCGTCTCATCGGAGCCAGTTTAAAAGCTGCCGTAACCCACCCTAATGTGAAGATCTTAAACTGCTCCGTCAACACTTCCTACCAGTCCATCCGGACTTATTACGGAAGAATGTACGAAGCCAAGTTCCTCATGGGTGCTCTGGCCGCTGCCATGTCCACCACGGATCATTTGGGCTACATTGCCGATTACCCCATCTGCGGTTCCATTGCCAATGTCAATGCCTTTGCCCTGGGTGCTTCCATGATCAATCCCAGAGCCAAAGTCCATCTGGAATGGTCCCGTACCCTTGACTGGGATATCCGCAAGATCCATGACAATCCGGACATCCGCATCATCTCCGGGCCTGAAATGATTACTCCAGGCGCTCCATCCAGAGAATTCGGCCTTTACGGCATGAAAGACGGAAAGACCTACAACATCGCCACTCCCATGTGGCACTGGGGAAAATATTATGAGAAGATCATCAACAACATCCTCTCCGGTTCCTGGAAATCTACCAAAGAAGCCTTAAACTACTGGTGGGGCATGGCTGCAGGCGTCATTGATGTAATCTGCAACCAGAATCTTCCCACGGAAACCGCCCGTCTGGTAAACTTTCTGCGCACCTGCATCTGCCGGGGTACCCTGGAGCCTTTCTACGGTGTCCTCAATTCTCAGAACGGCGTTGTACAAGCAGATCCAGAAAAAGCCCTGACTCCTCTGGAAATTGTATCCATGGACTGGCTGGCTGAAAACGTAATTGGAAAAATTCCTGACATTGATGAACTGACTGATGCAGCCAAAGCCGTTGTCCTGTTACAGGGCATTGACCAGCAGAAGTCCGAAGTCGCAGAGACTATTGGAGGAGTAAAATGAATATCCTTGTAGTTGCTGATGAAGAATCCAAATCCCTCTGGGATTATTATGAAAAATCCAAACTGGAAGACATCGACCTGATCCTCTCCTGCGGAGATCTGTCTCCTTCCTACCTCTCCTTTCTGGTGACCATGTCCAAAGCACCTGTTCTGTATGTCCGTGGAAACCACGACGACAAATATGAACAGAGACCGCCTGAGGGATGCATCTGCATTGAAGATCAAATTTATGTCTATGAGGGAGTGCGCATACTGGGACTTGGCGGTTCCATGCGCTATAAGCCTGGCAACAACCAGTATACGGAAAAGGAAATGCAGCACCGTGTCAACCGGCTGCGTTTTCAGCTTTTCCGCCGCCGGGGATTCGATATTCTTCTGACTCATTCTCCTGCCCTTGGAGTAAATGACGGAGATGATCTTCCCCACAAGGGATTTGCCTGCTTCTGCACACTGATGGACAAATACAAGCCAAAATATTTTATACACGGTCATGTTCATGCCACCTATGGCCGAAAACACAAGCGTCTGGATCTGTACGGCGAGACTCAGGTAATCAACGCTTACGAGAAATTCCGCTTCAATTACGAAAAACCGGAGTTCTTACGTACACCGGATACGCCTCACTCATAAAATCTGTCACCAAGAAACGCCAGAACCGGTATTTTTTGCCGGAACTGGCGTCTTTTTATGCATTTATTTCTTTTCCTGATACTGCAGAATGGGTGCTTTTAAAATACCGGCTGCTTTCAGCTGATATTCGTATGCCCACTCATCTCCTGTGGTTCTCCAGGCATTGGGGCCATACCACTGTTCTGTCTGGCTGCAGTTGTGGACCGTTCCAAAGGTATTGATCCGGCTTCCATACACAGTCAGCTCCAGCACATGTTCCCCTTCCGAAACTTCTCCCAAACCACAGGTGTAGGGTGAAAAAGCGATCATTCCCATCTTCTTTCCATCCAGCATCACTTTCATGCAGGGAGCCCGGAACAGAGTCGCATCCAGCTGGTATGTTTCTCCTTTCGATACAAAAGGCAGACGGTATGTCACATTTCCTCCATAGAATGGATATCCCTGGCGGGTCAGATCGGCAAATGCCAATGTCTTTCCTGCCTTTTTCAGGATCTGTCTGGTGCCGAAAATCTCCACGGTAAAGTTTCCAAGCACAAACATGTTTTCAATATTGGTACGACTGTTGTATGGAATTTCCACCTCCAGAACATGGTCTCCAGCCATCAGAACCGGCAGTTCAATCCTGCGGATGCAGTGATCTGTATACCATCCCCTGACCTCATTTGGAATCGGCTCTCCATCCAGGAAAATCCTGGTATCTGCGCCATTTTCCATGGCAAGACTGCATCCCTCCAGTGCGTCGGCACATTCCAGATGACACCGCAGGGAAAGCACATGTTCAAAAGGTTCCTCTGCATCTCTGGTCCATGGCTGGGCAAAAGCTTCCATTCGAAGCGGATAGCCAAGCTTCTGTCGAAACAGATTGTCAATACGTAAAAGTTCTTCTTCTTCCTGCCATTCGCCCCTGTCAAACCGATATTCTGCCAGGTCTATCAGACGGACATTGGGTTCGGAAAATGTCACTTCCGGCTCTCTTGCCAGACGGACTTCTTTCCATTCTTCTTTCTCTTGGTCCTCTGCTTCCATCTCTCCTGGCCTGGTTTCTTCCCCGCACTTGGCAGCTGTCAGATGCAGCAGCAGGGAATCCTGGTCATACATAGTCTGGTGCAGAATCGTATTTCCATCTTTCCAGGACCCTTCTTTTGCAAAAATTTTTCCGCTTAACGTATCATAAACTTCCAGATTCCAGATACCTTTTATGGTAATGGTCAGTTCTTCCTCCACCGGAAGATCCACATTCCTCTTTCTGGTGATGGGGCCATGATGGGCAAAATACGCGCTTTCTGGGTTTTCAGTGCGGTTTACATGTGCCACAAACAGCCACCGGTCTTCTCCTTCTTCCCGCATCTGGTAGATCAGATTGGTACTTTCCATGCCGTCTGCTTCCCGAATCTCCAGTTCCCGGAAATCTTTCAACGCCTCTACCACCGGCAGACATCCAAAAGAAATGCGCTCTGTCTTTTCTGCCAGCTCTTTTCCCCTTATAGAAGGTCTGGCATTTTCCAAAAACGGAAGTGTTCCGGCAAAAATCACCCGGCCTCCTCTTGCCGCAAATTTTTCCAAAATATCCAGTGTGGTGCTGCGCAGTGTCCGGCAATTTGGCACCAGCACGGCCTCATATTCCATCTCTCCCACACACAGAACGGGTCGTCCATCTTTGTTCACAGTCTCTGTCTTTCCTTCCGTCAGGGACGGCAGCAGAGACTCACTTAAAAAATCAAAATCAATGGTGTGATACAGCAGCCATTCCGTCAGATGCCGGAAATCTGCATCCATTTCTTCCCGGATGCCGGAAGTCTGCTCCTTCGGTCCCCAGTACAGCCAGTAAGATTCCACCGGATGTACCACCGCTATGTGCACATGAGCTTTTCCACGGGTCATGGCGGTATTGACTCTTGCGAAATGGTCTTCCAGAAGCGGATACTCCTGATACCAGGGCGACTGGTATCCGATAGCTGCCGGATAATCCCTCTTGGCTTCTCCTGCCATGGATGTCCAGGTCAGATGCTGCACGCGGACCGTAACACCTAGTGCTGCCTGCCAGTCTCCCTGCAGTTTATGTCCCCGGAAATCAAAATCCCAGTTAGTCACACCGTACAGCTCACTTAACATACCCTCCCTGCCAAACTGATGGACAGCGCTCTCGCACTGTTTTGCCGTATTCAGCTCCCGGTTGTCGCAAAGCATATCAATTCCAGGAATGTCAAACGAGCGGTACGACCGCATGGCCTCTCCAAGGGCTGCTGTCTGGGATTTCAGCGTGGGTTCCTCCATCATGTGGCCAGTAAGTGCAATGCCATGTTTCTGGCACCAGCCTCCGATCTGATCTGCAAAGGCGCCGGCAAACCGCTCTGCAATGTGGTCATGATATTCATACCGCGTCACAGAAACCTGTCCATCCGGCAGTTCCCAGAACAGTTCCGGCAAAGAGTCCAGCAGACTGTGGCCATAAGCCTTTCCAAAAGTCTCTTCCAGATCATCCGTATACGGAATGGTCACATCCTTTTTCTGTTCTGCAAAATCCAGACACTCTTTATGGGAAAACTGTGGTTCATCCGTAAAAATAGACGGAACATGATCCCCGAACTGTTCTCCCAAAAGTCCTGCATACGCTTCGTGGGTTACTTCGATAAATTTTTTTACTGCCTTTGGATCCAGTGTATTTAAGTAAGCCTCATTGTTAAACCATGGATTGTCCCCGGAAATTTCCAGGTAGGCAAACCACTCCTGCCATCCTTCTTCTGCTTTTTTCTCATTTTCAAGCCGTTCATATGCTTTTAAATATCCATTTTTCAGAAGCACCTGGTAGCGTGCCAGAAGTTTCCGTTCTTTGCTGCGCACTGCCTGTCCGCTGGAGCGTTTTTCGCTCTGTCGGATCTCTTTTCCATCCTGACACTCCGGTGTAAACAGCAGAAAACGGATCCGGTACTGGTGATCTTTCGTCACCAGACCGCCTCCTGCGCCGGATGGCCAGCGGTCCTCATCATAGAGCCAGGTCAGCATTCCCTCTTCTGTAAATTTCTGATTGGAATATTTCACCAGACTCAAAAATTCTTCCCCCATGTAAGGATGATCCATCCCGGTACGGCAGTGGATATGGCCCCCGCCCATTCCCATTGCCTTTAAAGACTCAATCGTCCGGTCAATATTTTCTTTGTCCATCCTGCAGTTCCACGCCCAGAACGGCGTTCCCCTGTATTCACTGCCAGGATTGGCAAACACTTCTTTTGTCAGCTCTTTGGTCTTTTTGTACAGCATAACCTTCTCCTTTCCCTGTCTTCTTTATCTGGAAAGTTCCCTCTGGTATTCCGAAGGACTTCTTCCCGTGTAAGAACGGAACAGCCGGCTGAAATAAAAAGGATCTTCATACCCCACCAGCATGGCGGCATCTTTGATCAGGATGTCCGGATGCTCTGCAAACAGCACTCTGGCCCGTTCCATCCTAAGCTCTGTCAGGAACTGATTGAAGGAATTTCCAGAATATTTTCGAAACAGACGGCTCATATAAGTCTGGGAAATACCAAACCTGCAGCACAGATCCGGAAGTGTCAGGGCTTTTCCCATGTTTGTCTCCAGATACTGGCAGATTTTTTCAAAATATTCTCTGGAATCCGCCTTTCCTGCGCCTCTGTCTTCTTTCCCATCACCGATGAGCAGATCCATCACTCCTTCTGACAGGCTTTTCATGGAAACTGCATTGTAAAATACTTCTCCAAGAAAATATTCACATTCCGATGGTGTCAGCCTGCACAGCCGGTACTGCTGCATCAGTTCCAGCACTTTTCTGGTAAAACTTTCCATCCACAGCTGAGGCGGACGCATTCTGGATAATTCCTCATATTCTCTGGAAATCTCCTGTTTAACAGCTTCCCTGTCACCGGTTCTGGCTGCCACTTCAAGCCTTAACAGCGCCTCTTCTTTCTTTTTCCTGGCCTTTGGCCGGTCAAACTTCGGGAACTGTTCCGGATGTTCCAGATCCAGGCACTGAATTATCCCTACACTGGAACAGCAATCCAGGGTCTGATACAGCTTCTGGACAACTTCCTGAAGTTTTTCTGTTCCAAATGGCCTGCTGTCGTAGACCAGTGTATAATAATTCTGTTCCTTCTGTTGTTTCCGAAGCTTTTCCAGATAATCTTCAAATCCTGTTTTCTGAAAATATTCTGCCGGTATTAGATGCAGGGATTCCATTTCATCCCGTCCAAGCACCACAAAACATTCCTGGATATCCGCATCTCTTTCCTGGATCTTCTCCATGCCAAACCGTTTTGGCAGTCCATTGGCCCTTAACACCGCCGCATAATAGGGTGAATCCGGCATACATCGTTTGATCTGCTTTTCATCCAGAATTTTCTCTGTGCCGCTTACCAGACTATGCAGCAATCGGTTTCTTTGCGCATACTGGATTCCGCAGATTCTCTCTGCAGCATGTTCCAGCGTGCGGAGAAATTCTGACGGTACGATGGGTTTCAGCAAATAATCAATCACCCCGGCACGCATAGCTGTTCTGGCATACTCAAAGTCCTGATAACCGCTGATGATAATAAAACAGATTTCCGGCAGTTCTCTCTGAATGATCTCAGCCAGCTCTGTACCAGATAAAATAGGCATCTTAATATCACAGATAATCAGGTCAATCACACTCTCCCTTGCTTTCTGCAATGCTTCCTGTCCGTCTTCCGCTGTGGCTGCAACCACAAATTCATCCTTCCTGCGCTCCACCAGGCGGCATACAGATTTTAATGCCTGAGGCTCGTCATCTACCACCATGACCCGGTACATCCTCTTCCCCCTTTCTCTCCAGTTTTTCTCCAATCCGGACTGCCACTCCCCTTGGAAGGTTTTCAATGGAGAAGATCAGCCTTTCATTGTACAGAAGGAAACATCTGGCATAAGTGTTCACCAGCCCCATATTTCCAATCTCCTGCTCGGTATTCCCGGAATGCTTCTCGATCATTTCCCGCATAACTCCGATTTTTTCCCGGATCTTTTCCAACTGTTCTTTCTCCATTCCTTCTCCGTTGTCCTGAACACAGATTTCCCAGTGATCCTCTGCCATTTTTCCGATCACCTGGATCTCCATTCTGGCTCTGGAATGATTATAGCCATGACACAGCGCATTTTCCACAAACTGCTGCAGCGTCATTTTCGGCAGCATCTGGTGCCGGACCTCCTCATCAATCTGAATCTGAAAATGAATTTTTTCCTCATAACGTGCTTTTAGCAGAAACAGATAATTATCCAGATAGGCCAATTCCTGTTCTGCCGTCACATATCGTTCTTTGTTGTTGGTAGAATACCGCAGCATGCTGGCCAATGCGCCGCACATATCGCAGATCATATCATCGTCATCTTCCACTGCACGGCTGGAAATGATATTCAGCACATTGTAAAGAAAATGCGGGTTGATCTGAGCCTGAAAGGTATCAAACTGTGCCTGCATCTGCAGCAGAACGGAACGTTTTTCCCGGTCTCTGGCTTCACTCAAACGCTCCGTCATGGAGCGGTAGGAATCCGCCAGCATCTCTACTTCGTCCAATCCATGGGCATTTGCCGGCATTTTATTTTTCTGCTTATCCAAGTTTTCCAGGTTTGTCTGCTCCATCATACTGCGCAGCTCCTGGATGGGCCTGGTCAGCCGGTACGACCATAACGCAATCAGTATCAGGCAGGCTGTAAACGTGGCAAAAGCTGCCAGAAAAGATGTCACAAAAATCGCTGCCCTGCCGTTTTCCTGAGTTCCTTTTTCCCTGTATACAGCCACTGTAAAATCAAAAACTTCCGAAGTGCAGACAGAAAAAGAAGCCCCTTCTTTCTGTGCCAGAAGCTCTTCCAGTTCATTTTGTTCTGGAAATTCTCCCTGACTTGCATATACCGGTTCTCCTTCCTCTGTAAAAATCAGAAAATTCACATCCGGATCAGCAATTTCCAGGGTATCCAGGCTTTCCACTGTATTTTCCACTTCCAGAAATCCCATCTGGTATCCCTGAAGTGCTTTGACAGTGGAATATACCATCTGGTTTCCTGCAGTTTCCCAATTTTCCGGATGGGCTGCTATGAATACCGTTTTCCCTTTTGCCTTTATGGCCTTTTCCAGATAGGGAATCTCTGACCATTCAAAAGAATGTGCCTGCAGGCGGGGATTTATCCCATCGTAACCACTGAACAGATCTCCCAGCTGATTAAAAAAGACTGTCCGGTAAGAATTTTTCAGAATATAATCCGTAGTCAGTCCTGCATTGATTTCCCACTCGGCCTGGGCCAGAAACGTGGATGAAAAATTTTTATCTTCTCTTCTTCCCAGAATCGTAATGCCGGAAAGAACATCCGGATCTGACAGAATATAATACATGATCGCATCCATCCGCCGCAGCCGTTCATCCATCTGGGATACCAGCTGTGCGGATGTCATTGCGATATTTTCTTCCTGCCGCTTGGTCTCATAGCCTAAACTGATCCGGTATAATGCAATTCCCAGTGTCAGGCTCAATACAAGAGCAATGGTTGCATAGCAGATTGTCAGTTTTATCTGATATTTCATAGGCCCTCTTTTCCTTGCCATGCCCCCGCTTTTCCTGTCAGCCTTTTACAGAACCTGCCACCATACCTTCTACAATTTTCTTATTAAAGAAAATAAACAGAATCAGCATCGGAATTGTGATCATAATAATGTCCGCAAACAGCAGATTGTAGCTGCTGGCAAACTGTCCTTTATAATTGTACAGTGTCAGCTGAACGGTAGTATTCTCGCCTCCAGGAAGGAAATACAGCGGATTGGTAAAATCATTGAATGTCGTTACTGCTGTTAATATTATGACAGTTGCACGGATGGGTTTCAAGAGCGGGTTGATAATTTTCATAAATACCTGCCATGGATTGCATCCGTCAATCCGGGCAGACTCTTCCAGCTCTCTTGGTATGGACGCCATGTACCCTCGGAACAGCATAATTGTAAATGGCGTCTGCAGTGCAATCTCCACCATCACCATTCCAAACATGGTCTTATAAATGTGAAGCTTCTGCAGAAGGTTGATGGTAGGAAGAATGGATGCCGGAATCATCAGCCCAAGCATGATGATCCAGGAAATGATCTTCATGATCCGGTCATTTCTTCTCTGGATGACATACCCTGCCATAGCTCCGGTAAGCAAAAGTCCGGCCACAGTAAACAGCGTCAGTGTCAAACTGTTTTTGTAAGCCGTCACCAGCTGATAATTGGCGTAAGTAAAAACTTCTTTGTAGTTTTCCAGATGAATCTCAGAAGGCCAGCTAATGGTCAGAAGATTGGATTCTTTCTGAGATTTTAAGGAGTTCACAAGCATGAAGTAAAACGGGACAATGAACAGAGCAATGGTCACCAGGATCCCAACAATATCTCCGATCAGGAGAAGTCTTTTCTTCTTTTTCATTATTGAATGGCCTCCTCTCTCTTCATCAGGAAATGCTGGAGCGGGAACGCGATACAGGAAATCAGAACCAGCATAATCACGTTGCCAGCTGTAGACAGGCCATAAAATCCATAAGCGTATTCTTTATAAATAACCGATGCCATAACATCTGTTGCAAATCCGGGGCCGCCTCCGGTCATTGCCCAGATCAGATCAAAGCTTCGAAGTCCTCCAATGAGTGACAGAATGATGATGGTGTTCTGAGACGGTGCCACCAGCGGGAATGTGATATAACGAAGCTGCTGGAATCTGCTTGCTCCATCGATCTGTGCCGCTTCATAATAGTTCCGGTCAATGGACTGTACACCTGCAATGTAAATAACCACGGAAATAGAAAGTCCTTTCCATACGTCTGTTGCAATGACGCTGTAGAGTGCCAGATTCACATCTCCAAGAAAATTAATCTTTGGAAGGTTCACTGCCTGAAGCACTGCATTGAACAGCCCCTTTGTGGGATGCATCAGCGCACAGAAAGTAAGACCCACCGCCATACTGGAAACCAGATTCGGGAAAAAGACTGCGGAACGGATAAACCCTTTTGTCCGGATATCACTGCACAGAAAGATCGCAATAAAGAACGCTAAAATGACTTTCAATGCACTGGTTAAAAATGCATAGATCAAAGTATGTACAATCGAAGAACTTAACGCATTTTCAGAGAAAAACATTTTGTAGTTGTCCAGCCCGCAGAAAGTTGCTGTGTCGAAGTTCCACACCGTCATACTGTAATAGAGAGAGCTGATGATGGGGTACAGGAAAAACACAGAAAAGATAACCAGGGACGGAACAACAAACCAGAAAGAATATAACTGATGGCTTTTTGATTTTCTTTTCATAGTTTTCTGCTCCTTAATCTAAGAGGACCGCCTGCAAAAGCAGACGGTCCAGACTTTTCACAGTTTCTTTTTTGGAATACTTACCATCCAAGTCCCTGCTGAACAGCTGATTTCTTGCAGTCATCGTCATACATCTGAGCTGCTGTCTTGCCATCGATCTGGCCAAGTGCTACAGAAGTGGTGATCTGCTCACAGGTAGATCCTTTAACCGGAGTTACGAACTCCAGAGCCGGTGCGGTCTTGCCTGCGTCAAAGTATGCCTGCATATCTTCACGGATGGCCGGTGCCACAGTATCAGGAAGGGTATAGCCCTTGATACAGGACGGTCCGTTTGCTCCCATGACCTCTACATAAGCATCGATATTTTCTTCCTGGTACCAGAAATCAAGGAATGCCAGAGCTGCTTCTGCGTTGGCACTATCTTTGTTGATGTACCATGCGTTGGGCTCCCATACGGTCAGACCGTGATTGTCAGCGTCATCCCCCGGGACACCAAATACACCAAGGTTTTCTTCTGCTTCTGGATGATTTGCAATCATCAGAGGAATAACCTGTGTCAGGATGATCCAGTGAGTTGCTGCACCAACTGCCATATCTTCCAGTGCATCGTCATAAGTAGCTGCAGTAGCACCTTCCTGATACATGTCTACCAGGTCTTCGTATTTGCACCAGCTTGCCAGTCCACCTTCATCTGTTGCAAATTTGGCTGTGCCGGCTGTAAACTCGTCTGCGAAATCCGGGTTCTTTGCAAGAACGTTGTAGTTATCACCAAGGAAAAGCACCTGAGTCGTCCAGGTCTTTCCTGCGGATAAGTATACCGGAGCTTTGCCTGCGTCTTTGAGTGCCTGGCAGTTTGCAATGAACTCATCCCAGGTTTCCGGAACTTTCAGTCCCAGTTCCTCATAATCCGGTTTCCAGTAAACTACGGCTCCTGCCTGGGTGGTCGTAAACGGTGCGCCATAAATACGGTCTTCCTGCATTACGCAGCTCTTAAAGGTATCGTCAAATTTTTCAGAGAAAGCTTCATCCGTCAGATCCAGGAAATGCTCTTTGGGATTTAAAGCTGTCAGAAGGGAACCGGAGTTGTAATTGCTGATATCAGCAAGGTCTCCGGAAGCACATCTGGTCTTGATGATGTTATCACCATCGGTACCGCCCGGGTTGATCTCAATGTTGAATTCCATGCCAAGCTCTTCTGTCGCTTTTTCCAGAACGGCTTTTGTTCCGTCATTGTACTCGGAATTTCCGATCCACATACTCAAAGTAACGCCTTCATAGGGTTTGGCAGCTTCTCCTGCAAATACAGTGCCGGGCATCGCTCCAATGGCCATCGCTGCTGCAAGGATTGTTGACATTACAGACTTTTTCATTTTGTAATCTCCTTTCTTTTATGCATCCTGCATATCTTTTTCATTATTTGATAATTTAATTATACATTCTGCATAATTTTTGTACATGGAGTTTTCAAAACATCAGCATAGAAAATTCAGTTACTCTTTCATTTTGGGCTGAAAAATCAGACTTGCAATCCAGGAAAAAACCAGAGCCGCGCTGATTCCTACAGCGCTGGCCGTAAATCCCCCTTTAAAAATCCCAAGAAATCCATCACTGTCCACGGCCTCTTTCACGCCTTTCCACAAAACATTTCCAAATCCCAGCAGCGGCACTCCTGCTCCTGCTCCTGCAAACTCCTGGAACGGCTCGTAGACGCCAAGTGCCCCGAGAAGTGCCCCAAGGCATACCAAGATCACCATAATTCTTCCCGGCATCAGTTTCGTTTTTTCCATCAGGATCTGAACGAGGGCGCAAATCAGGCCTCCCACCCAGAATGCATTTACGTAGCTCATCTGTTTCCTCCTGTCTTTTTCTTTCTGTCAGCAGTGTTCTATCACCACACCATGGGCAATTCCTGGCACACTCTTCCCCTCATTGAAGCTGACTGTAGAAAGCAGGGCTCCCGTCGGCACAAAGAGCACCCGTTTCCAGATGCCTTTCTCAATCTTTGGCAAAATCTCTGCCCCAAAAGTCACTGCCGCACAGCCACAGCCGCTTCCCCCTGCGTGGGTATCCTGGGATGCTTCATCAAAAATCTCCATTCCACAGTCCATATAGATCTGGCTGATGTCGTATCCTTTTTCTTTCAGCAGGCCGATCAAAATTGTCTTTCCCACACTTCCCAGATCCCCTGTGATGATGCGGTCATAATCCTCCGGCATCCGCTCATAATCCTGGAAGTTCTGCCAGATGGTATCACAGGCCGCCGGTGCCATACACGCGCCCATGTTCATAGAATCTTTCACTCCCATATCCACGATTTTCCCCGGTGTTGCTCCCATGATTCTAGCTTTTCCTCCTGATTTTCCAAGAATAAATGCCCCTGCCCCCGTCACTGTCCAGGTAGCTGACAGAGGCCGCTGGTTTCCGTACCCTAAAGGAAAACGAAACTGTTTTTCCGCACTGGCAAAGTGGCTGGAAGTGACTGCTGCCACAGCGTCTGCGTATCCTGCCGCTACGGTCATAGCTCCAAGCATCAGGCTTTCCCCACAGGTGGAGCAGGCACCATACAGGCCGAACATGGGAATTTCAAACTCCGCTATTCCAAAAGACGTTGCAATGAGCTGTCCAAGCAGATCTCCTCCAAAAAGATACCGAATCTCCCAAGGCTGCTTCCCAGCTTTCCCAAGAGCCGTCTGAAGTGCTTCACTCTGCATGGTGCTTTCTGCCTGTTCCCAGTTTTCTTCTCCAAACTCCGGATTCTGGCAGACCAGATCAAACTTTTTTCCAAGTGGGCCTTCCCCCTCTTTTTTCCCCACTACTGTACCGGAAGCCAGAATGTGGACTCCTTTTTCAAACTGAATACTCGCTTTTCCTATTTGTATGCTCCCCGTTTTCTGCTCCATGCGTCTGCCTCCTGTCTGTGCATCTTGGTGCTGCCTCTTTCTATGCGATTCCCAGCAGTTTCAAAATCCAGTAAATTAATCCCAGCACCCAGCTGGATGCAATTCCGTAAAGGATCACCGGGCCTGCGATGGTAAAAATTTTGCACCCGATTCCAAACACCATGCCCTCTTTCTGAAACTCAATGGCTGGTGCCGCCACGGAATTGGCAAATCCGGTGATGGGCACCAGGGTTCCGGCCCCTGCAAACTTGGCCAGCTTCTGATAAATGCCAAAGCCGGTAAGCACCACACTTGTCAGCACCAGAAGAAGGGAACACCAGCCAGATGCCGTCTGTTTATCCAACCCCATGGCTTTTCCCGCTTCCTGAATTCCCTGGCCGATGGTGCAGATGATTCCTCCTACAAAAAATGCTTTTCCCATGGCTTTGGGCAGACTCACGGTGGGTGTCACTTTCTTTACGTATGCATTGTATTCTTTCTGTTTCTTTTCTTTCAAAAGATCTGCCATCGTATCTTTTCTCCTTTACCATCTCTGAAAAAAATGCCACAGACTGCCCAGGGTCTTTCCGGCCGCTATGGCTGCTGCCACAATACTCATTCCCTTTACCAGGCCGATTCTTCTTGCTAGGATGGGAAACATGTTGATGATCTCTGCCAGGGCCATAATCCAGCTTCCCACAAAGATCCCAAAGAACAAGCCAAGCACAGCAAGAGCTACCCCTCCCAAAGGACAGGAGGGGTGATACACGGTCAGCCAGTTTCCAAAAATGCCTCCCAAAAGTACGGTATCCTCATACAGCCACAGATGGCTGGCCGTTCTGGTAAGACCTGCATACCTGGAAAGCACTCCCAGGCCAATGAGCAGGGCGATCACACCCCCTGCCACTGCAAGACCGCTGGAAAATCCAATCACGCCAAGTACACCCTGCGTCACCATCTCCGCTCTCCCCCTCTTTTTTTCTGCCTGGAAACACCGGATACCGGATGATTTTCTTTCGCCCTGTTTCCTGCCTCAATCAGGGTCTTGTCCACATCATCCTCATACAGCCGCATTTCCACCTCCATAGGAGTCGGATCTGCCGTCAGCTTTCTTCCGGAAAAATGATTGAAAAAGACCAGGATGCCAAGCCCCACTCCAATGGAATAACTCAGCTCCAGAATAGTAAATCCATCGGATTCCTGCCCGGTAAACTGAAAAAAGAGCTGGCCAAAGAGCTTGGGAAGATCCACATCGTTGTTAAAGGTCATAATGGTGAAGGCCGCTCCTGCAAAGGCAATGGCTGCCACAAAAACGGTTTTGATCCAGCCAATCCACGCTGGAGGCTGTCGTTCTTTTTCTTTCGTGACAATGAAATCTGCTTCCCCGATGTTGTTGATCTCCACTTCCGGGAACTCCTTCTGAATGACCGCAATGACTTCCATCACCGACATGGCATGGCGCCCAGGCCCCTCTCCTGCCGCCTTTGGTATCTTTACCAGGCGGATTCTGTTTTCCAGCTCCTTGCTGCTGCAGGAAATTTGGGCAATGTCCTTTAAAAACACCGTCTTGTCATGGACCTGCACATTTTTATCAATCTTCAGATACAGAGTCTCGTTTTTCATCTTTTTACCTGTCCTTTTTCGTTTCTTTCTGCTCTTAGTATCGCAGAGGGCTGGTAAAAATATTCATTCTTTTCCCCTGATTTTTCTACAGAGCTTTCTTAAAATTTTCTTTTCTGCCCTGGAAACCTGTACCTGGGTCATGGACAGAAACTTCGCTGTCTGCATCTGGGTCTGTTCTTCAAAATACCGCAGCTGAATCAGCTGTTTTTCTTTTTCCTCCAGATCCTCCATGGCCTGTTCCAGAAGCAGGCTGTTTAAAACCCTCTCTCCTTCATCCCTCTCATCTTCAATTCTGTCCATTAAAAGCACTGCATTTCCATCCTTCTGATACAGTGGCGCATGAAGAGATTCCACCTCCGCTGCCGACTCTATGGCCAGCACAATTTCCTCCCTGTCTGTCCCAAGTCTTTCTGCCAGTTCTTCCACATCCGGCTCTCTGCCTTCCTCCTTTTCCAGTGCTTCCCTGGCTGCACAGATCTGTCTTGCTGTATCTTTTAAGCTGCGGCTTACCCGGATCATGGTATTATCTCTTAAATAGCGTCTGATCTCTCCTGCTATCAGCGGTACCGCATACGTAGAAAACCGCACGTCAAATCCTGGATCAAACCGGTCAATGGCTTTTAACAGTCCGATGCTTCCAATCTGGACCAGATCCTCCATTTCGCATCCCCTGCCAGCAAAGCGCCTGGCCGATGCATACACCAGCCCCATATTTTCCTCTGTCAGTATTTTCCGTGCCTCTTTATCCCCCCTGTGTGATTGTTCGATCAGTGCAAGGGTCCGATCCATAGGCCTTTCCTTTCCTGTTACAGAGCAAATTTTCCAGCCGGGTGTTCAATCTTCTTTTTCATCCGCACCGTAGTGCCTTTTCCAGGCTCCGATTCCACAGCCACGTCATCCATAAACGCCTCCATAAATGCAAATCCCATTCCCGCCCGCTCTTCCTGGGGCTTGGTGGTAAACAACGGTTCCATGGCTTTTTTTACATCTTCAATGCCACATCCATAATCCTTGACCGTAAGTTCCATCTGATTTCCTTCTACCTGGCATTCAATCAGAACTTTTTCCACTTTTCCTTCATAGGCATGAACAATGCAGTTAGTCACCGCCTCGGAAAGCGCTGTCTTTACGTCTGCTACTTCCTCCAGTGTGGGGTTTAGCTGGGTCAGAAACGCTGCCACGGCCACTCTTGCAAATCCTTCGTTACAGGAACGGCTGTCAAATTCCAGCCGCATTTCATTTTTCTCCGCCATATGTTTTCCCCTCTCACAAAAGTTTGGACTGCTGAGGCAGGCCTTCATAGATGTCAATGTATTTGTAAACGCCGGACAGTGTGAGAATCCTGCGCACCCGCTCATTCACCCGGATGGCAATGACGGTTCCCCCCATAAACCGCATGTTTTTGTATCTTCCCATAATCATGCCAATTCCAGAACTGTCCATAAATCCTGTTTTCCCAAAATCAAAGGTAATACTTCTGATATTTCTTCTCTGGATCAGCTGATCTGCCCGGTTTTTCAATTCTTCCGCATTGTGATGATCCAGCTCTGCCGGAACCAGAATTGTCAAATTTGTCCCATTGATCATAAAACGTTCTTCCATCTTTCAAACCCTCATTTCCTGGCTTTTTCTGCTTCCATCATTTTCCCGCAGGCGGCATCTTCCTTATACGCCGCAGTGCGCATCCCCGCGGAACGTTTTTTTGAGATACAGAAAGCAATTTTCTGCATGTAAAGCGGACATTCGCAATCCGCTTCGCTACTTGCTCATGAACGCAGTCGCTT
>CAJMON010000026.1 GCA_905214955.1 uncultured bacterium | reverse complement strand
AAAACCCTGAAATATCAAGCGTTTGAGAAGAAATACAAGACTTAAATGGAGATATGAAAAGATGATTAAAGTACTATTCATTTGCCACGGCAACATCTGCCGTTCCACTATGGCTCAGAGTGTATTTGCTTTTTTGACAGAGAAGCGGAAGCTTTCTTCTTTGTTTGAAATCGACTCGGCGGCGACCAGCCGGGAGGAGATCGGGAATCTGCCCCATTATGGGACGGTGGGAAAGCTGAAAAAGGAAGGGATTCCCCTGGTGCCACACAGGGCCAGGCAGATGACGAAGAAGGATTATGAGGAATTTGATTATCTCATTGGGATGGATAGTGCCAACATCCGGAATATGACCAGAATTGCAGGAGGAGACCCGGAACAGAAGATTTTTAAGATGCTTTGCTTTGGGGAGGATGGAAGGCTGCAGGAGGCACGGGATGTTGCAGATCCCTGGTATACTGGAAATTTTGATGTGACCTATGAAGATGTCTGCAGGGGATGCGAAGGATTTCTGGCGTATCTGGAAGCGGAGGATGCGATTCCACGCAGACACTGACGGAGGAAAGAAGGTTTCCGAAGATATGCATAGTTATGCATTGACTTGCAAAAGAATTTGGTGTATAACAACATCAATTAGCATCTATTTGGAGTTGAATTTTACAGCTGATAAAACAGGATAGAAAGGAATGTAGAAAAATGCTGGTACAGAAATATGCAGATATGCTGAATGCCAAATCTGTGATCCGGGAGATGGCGGCTTTTGCTGCGGAACGGGGAAAAGAAATTGGTTATGAAAATGTATTTGATTACAGCCTGGGAAATCCTTCGGTTCCCGTGCCGGAGAAACTGCGGGAGATTATGTCACGGATGGTATTGGAGATGGATTCTGTGGATGTGTTTGGATACAGTCCTACGCTTGGAATTCCCTCTGTAAAGGAAAAACTGGCATCAGATTTGAAAAAACGTTTTGGTGTTCCTTATGAAGGAAAACACATTTTTATGACCAGCGGTGCAGCAGGAGCACTGGCCCATGCATTCCGGTGTGTGGCTCAGGCAGGAGAGGAAATTCTTACTTTTGCACCTTATTTTTCGGAATATGGACCTTACATAGAGCCCACAGGAGCCAAACTTCGGGTTGTTCCTGCAGATACGGAAAATTTCCAGATCAATTTTCAGGCATTTGAAGAGATGATGAATGAGAACGTGGCAGCCATTCTCATCAACAGCCCAAACAATCCAAGCGGTTCTGTATACTCTGAGGCGACGATCCAGAAACTGGCGGAGTTCCTGCGGGACAAGCAGAAAGAGTATGGACATGAAATCTATATTATTTCCGATGAACCCTACCGGGAAATTCTGTACGGAGGAGTGACTCTTCCCTATATTCCCAGATATTATGATAATACGCTGGTATGTTATTCCTATTCCAAGTCCCTGTCCCTGCCTGGAGGAAGAATCGGCTACGTGGCAGTGACACCGTCCTGTCCTCATGCAGAGCTGTTTGTGCAGATGTGCGGACAGATTTCCAGGGGAATCGGACACAACTGCCCAACCTCTCTCATGCAGCTGGCAGTGGCTGAGGCAGGAGAGATGACTTCCGATATGTCTGTTTATGAGAAAAATATGAATCTTCTCTATAAAGAACTGACAGATCTTGGATTTACCTGTACCAAGCCTGGAGGAACCTTTTACATTTTCCCGAAAGCACTGGAGGAAGATGCGAAAGTGTTCTGTGAAAAGGCGAAAAAATACGACCTGATTCTGGTTCCGGGAGATGGATTTGGATGTCCTGGATTCTTCCGGATGGCCTACTGCATTGAGACAGAAAAAGTAGAGCGCTCTTTAGAAGCACTCCGTAGATTTGTTCACACAGAATATCCGGAGACTGCCAGGGAGTAATACTTAAGAGTTTCGGCACAAATCTTAAATTAAAATGAAGTGTTTGGGGGAAGCATTGACGGAATTCGTGGTTTTTCGTATAATGAGCCTGAGAAGAAAAAAGGACGTGAACAACCATGAATATAATGTTTTTCCTGACGCCGAAAAGTGAAACGGCGTATCTTTATGAGGATTATTCTCTGCGCCAGGCATTAGAAAAGATCCAATATCACCGATACAGTGCAGTTCCGGTACTTGACCGGAAAGGCCATTATGTGGGGACCCTTTCCGAGGGAGACCTTTTGTGGAATATCAAAGACCGGTATGACATGGATCTGCATCGGGCAGAGGATATTCCCATTTCTACTCTGCAGATGCGCTGGTACAATCAGCCAGTGAACATCAACTGTGAGATCGAGGATCTGATCCTTACCAGTATGAAGCAGAATTTTGTGCCGGTAGTGGATGACAATAAGATTTTTATAGGGATCATTACCAGAAAGGATATCATGCAGTACTGTTACAAATGCTACATGGAAAATGCGCTGAAAGCAGAGAAAGAAGAGGCTGCGGCCGGAAAATAGACACCGCATCGCTTTAGTAATTCACCGTTGACAAGTGAATTGATAATTGGTAGAATAAAAACAGTCTTTTAGTTTTTTAGAAAAGGTGGAAATACCATGAATAAAAGAGTTTTGTCCTTGCTGGTGGACAATACATCCGGTGTTTTAAGCAGAATTGCCGGACTGTTCAGCAGACGAGGCTACAATATCGACAGCCTTACCGTAGGTGAGACAGCCGATCCCAGATACTCCCGTATGACCGTTGTGGTGAACGGGGATGACAAGATTCTGGATCAGATCACAAAACAGCTGGCGAAGCTGGTGGATGTAGTGGATATCAAGCCGCTTGCAGACAATGAGAGCGTATCCAGAGAGCTGGTGTTAGTAAAGGTTCGTGCTGACGGACAGAACCGCCAGGCGATTATCGGTATTACCGATATTTTTCGTGCAAAGATCATTGATGTGGGAATCGATTCCCTGATCATTGAGCTTACCGGAAACCAGAGCAAGATTGATGCATTTATCCGTCTGTTGGAAGGATATGAGATCCTGGAGCTGGCCCGCACTGGTATTACTGGATTATCCAGAGGTGCAGAGGATGTCCGTTATTTGTAAACAGAGAAGACCTGCGTAGATGGCAGGCAGAGAAACACAGCTGGCTAGAGGCGTATACCTTTAACTATAAACTTTAAGAGATTTTTTGGAGGAATGAAAAAATGGCAGTAAAAATTTACTATCAGGAAGACTGTAACCTTTCTCTCTTACAGGGTAAAAAGATCGCTATCATTGGATACGGAAGCCAGGGTCATGCACATGCACTGAACCTGAAAGATTCTGGATGCGATGTTATCGTAGGTCTTTATGAGGGAAGCAAGTCCTGGGCAAAAGCAGAAGCACAGGGCCTGAAAGTATATACCGCAGCAGAAGCTGCAAAAATGGCTGATATCGTTATGATCCTGATCAACGATGAGAAGCAGGCAAAACTTTACAAAGAATCTATCGAGCCGAATCTGGAAGAAGGCAACATGCTGATGTTCGCACACGGCTTTGCTATCCACTTCGGACAGATCGTTCCTCCGAAGGGCGTTGATGTTACCATGATCGCTCCGAAAGCTCCGGGCCACACTGTAAGAAGCACCTACATGGAAGGCAAAGGAACTCCTTGTCTGATTGCTGTTCAGCAGGATGCTACCGGAAAAGCAAAAGACATCGCATTGGCTTACGCACTGGCACTGGGCGGAGCAAGAGCAGGTGTTCTGGAGACTACTTTCCAGATCGAGACCGAGACTGACCTGTTCGGTGAGCAGGCTGTTCTGTGCGGCGGCGTATGCGCACTGATGAAAGCTGGATTCGAGACTCTGGTAGAAGCTGGTTACGCTCCGGAGAACGCATACTTCGAGTGTATTCATGAAATGAAACTGATTGTAGACCTGATCTACGAAAGTGGTTTCGCAGGTATGAGATATTCTATCTCCAACACTGCTGAGTACGGCGATTACATTACTGGACCGAAGATCATTACCGAGGATACTAAGAAAGCTATGAAGAAAGTTCTGACTGATATTCAGGATGGTACTTTCGCAAAGAACTGGCTGTTGGAGAACCAGGCTGGCTGCCCATCTTTCCGTGCTATGAGAAGAAATCAGGCACAGCATCAGGCAGAAAAAGTCGGCGCAGAGCTGCGTAAACTGTACAGCTGGAACGACGATGACAAACTGATCAACAACTAATCCGTCTGATTTGTCAGAAAGAGAACACAGAATAAAAACTGTCCAGGCAGGTAGGAAACCATCTGCCGGACAGTTTTTTTGCTTTATAGAAGCGTCCTATGAAACAAAAACGCTCCGCGAGGGCGCACGTTGTCTGGTGGACAATGGGTTTGCGCTGACCGAAACGAAGTAAAGACACATTGTGGTGAAAGAGAAGTATGCTGCTAAAGCGTCTACGCACTGCTTCGGTCATTGCTAAACGAGTGCCACCGGCACTCAGCAACGCCTCAGGCGGAGAATCTCGCAAGCGGGATTCTTTTTATAGGGGATAGTGCAGCCGCAGAAGCATCAGGATCTGCAGAACTTTAGAAAATCCAGAAGCGCCGGGTTTTTTTGCTCTGTGGCGCCGTAAAGGAAGCCCACTTCCCGCGTAGGAACAGGGGCCGGGAGGGGAAGTTCGGTCAGTTCGCCGCTTTCCAGCTCTTTTTTGACAAAATCCCGGATGACGCAGGCAACGCCAAGGCCGATTCTGGCAAAATCAATGAGCAGATCCATGGAAGAAACTTCCAGAAGATGGCCAGGTTGGAGATTGTTTTTTTGAAAATATGCGTCAATGTGCTGTCTGGAAAGATTTTCCTGGTCAAGAAGCATAAAGACGGCAGAGTCAAAAAAGGTTTCTCCGGAATTTCTTCGAAGATCCAAATTTTCCAGATACTGGGGTGCTGCCACAAAGATGTCCTCGATCACCGCAAAGGGCTCAAATGTGAGTGGACCTGGATGGGAAATACTGCCGGTAAGCCCCAGGTCTAAGCGTCCGTCTTTTAAAAGCTGGAGAGTCTGGGCGGTAGACTGGCAGGAAATGCTGATCTGCACATGAGGGTAAGTCTGAATAAAAGGCTTTAAATAAGGAAGAAGCAGGTATTTGCACAGAGTGGTGCTGGTACCGATGCGCAGATGGCCCATGCCAAGAGTGTGGACTTTGTGAATCTGTTCTTCCCCAAGCTGGATGGCGTCAAAGGCTTCTTTGACGTGGTCAAAGAGGATTTTTCCTTCCTCAGTGAGAACAACGCCCCTGGAACTGCGCAGAAACAGGGTAGTTTCCAGCGAATCTTCCAGTTTTCGGATGGAGCGGCTGATAGCAGGCTGACTGATAAAAAGCCTTTCGGCTGCCCGGGAAATGTTCCCTTCCAGGGCGACTACATAAAAAATACGATAAGAAGAAAGAGATTGTTCCATACACACCTCGAATGACAAGATTTCTTTTATTATGCATTGTATTTATAGTAAATATTCATAATATGTATTTCTATTATACCTTCGCGTGTGTTATAATGCAAGTATCGTAAAAAAAGATAAAAAGAAGCAAACATTGCAGAACAAGAAAGATACAAGGAGGAATACCAAAATGGGTATGACAATGACACAGAAAATTCTGGCTGCTCATGCAGGACTGCCGTCTGTAGAAGCAGGACAGCTGATTGAGGCAGATCTGGATCTGGTACTGGGAAATGATATTACATCACCGGTGGCCATTCATGAGATGGACAAATTTAAATCGGATTCTGTTTTTGATAAAGAAAAAATCGCGCTGGTAATGGATCACTTTATTCCGAACAAGGACATCAAATCTGCAGAGCACTGCAAATGTGTCCGTGAATTTGCCTGTCGCCACGACATTACCAATTACTTTGATGTAGGACAGATGGGTATTGAACATGCCCTGCTTCCGGAAAAAGGACTGACTGTAGCAGGCGATGTGATCATCGGTGCGGATTCTCACACCTGTACTTATGGAGCTCTGGGAGCATTTTCCACAGGCGTTGGAAGTACCGATATGGCTGCCGGTATGGCTACCGGAAAAGCATGGTTTAAAGTTCCTTCGGCCATCAAGTTTAACCTTATTGGCAAACCGTCCAAATGGGTCAGCGGCAAGGACGTGATTCTGCACATCATTGGAATGATCGGCGTGGACGGCGCTTTATATAAGTCTATGGAATTTACCGGAGAAGGCGTGAAGAACCTGACCATGGACGATCGGTTTACCATTGCCAACATGGCCATCGAAGCCGGAGGAAAGAATGGTATTTTCCCGGTGGATGAGCTGACAGAAGCTTATATGAAAGAGCATAGCAGCCGTCCGTTTGTAAAATATGAAGCAGATCCGGATGCGGTTTATGAGCAGGAATACACCATTGATCTTAGCGAGCTGAAGCCTACCATTGCATTCCCGCATCTTCCGGAAAACACAAAGACCATTGATGAGATCAAAGAGGACGTTGTGATTGACCAGTCTGTCATCGGTTCCTGTACCAATGGCCGGATCGACGACCTGCGTTGCGCAGCTGAGATTTTAAAAGGCAGAAAAGTAAAGAAAGGGGTTCGCTGCATCGTGATCCCGGCAACACAGGCTATTTACCTGCAGGCAATGCGGGAAGGGCTTCTGGAGATCTTTATTGAGGCAGGAGCTGTAGTCAGTACTCCTACCTGCGGTCCGTGCCTGGGCGGCTACATGGGCATTCTGGCAGCAGGAGAGAGATGTATCTCTACTACCAACCGGAATTTTGTAGGACGTATGGGACATGTAGATTCAGAAGTATATCTGGCAAGCCCGGCAGTGGCAGCAGCCAGTGCCATTACCGGAAAGATTTCTGCTCCGGCAGAGCTTGGATTATAGGAGGAGACCAATATGAAGGCAAATGGAACCGTTTTTAAATATGGAGACAATGTAGATACCGATGTAATTATTCCGGCCAGATATCTGAATTCTTCAGATCCGTCAGAGCTGGCAACCCACTGCATGGAGGATATTGACAAAGAATTTGTAAAAAAAGTCCACAAGGGGGATATCATTGTAGCAGAGAAAAACTTTGGCTGTGGTTCTTCCAGAGAGCATGCTCCCATCGCTATCAAAGCAGCAGGCGTCAGCTGTGTTATTGCAGAAACCTTTGCTAGGATTTTTTACAGAAATGCAATCAACATTGGACTTCCTATTATTGAGTGCCCGGAAGCAGCCAAGGATATTCAGGCAGGAGATGAAGTGGAAATCGATTTTGACAGCGGTATGATTTATGACCACACCAAGGGAACCCAGTACAAAGGACAGGCCTTCCCGGAGTTTATGCAGAAGATCATTGCGGCAGAAGGACTGATCAACTACATTAACCAGAAATAAAGAGCAGGAAAAAGCCCTGGAGATCTAAATTACGGATCTTCAGGGCTTTTTTATATAGTTTCTTTGACTGAAAAAGGGCAAAAAATATCTCTGCATCCTCTGCAGAGATAAAATCGGAGTAACAGGATTTGAACCTGCGACCTCTCGGCCCCCAGCCGAGCGCGCTACCAAGCTACGCCATACTCCGATAATTTGTGAAATGTCACAGACAAGTGTTTCCGTCTGACACTTCACTACTATAACACAACATTGTTCGTGTGTCAAGCACAATTTTAAATTTTTGAAAAAATTGAAAAATTTAAAACAAAATGGAAGCAAGGAGGCTCGAACTCCTGACCTTTCGCGTGTGAGGCGAACGCTCATCCCAGCTGAGCTATGCTTCCATGTATCTTATTATAGCACTTGTAAAAAGAAATGCAAGAGTTTTTTGGGATACCATACGAATTGTTCCGTGCTTCGCACTTCCATAATTTTGCCCGATATTTGCATATCGTGAAGCTGACGCTCCACTTTTATGTCTATGCTCCGCTTTGTACCGACCGAAGCGGCTCCTAAAGTCGTAAAACCACTCCTATGCAAGTACATCGTGGCTTTGGGCTTTTGCCCCTGGCATCGTGAACATTGTATACATTGTACTTTATTAAGAGCATGAGGCAAATCAGTTGACAGAAGAATAGAAATTAGTATAAACTAATAACGTAGGCAGAAAAAGAGCCTGCGTAAACGAACAATTAGCATCCCATTTGTTTTATGCGGAAATAATAAATGGAGTAAATGCAGAGCAAAATCAAGAAAGGTGCATGAAAAAATGAGAAATTTTTCACAGTGGGACGAGTTTAAAGGCAATCGCTGGAAAGAGAAGATCAGTGTGCGTGACTTTGTTCGCGACAACTATACTCCCTATGACGGAGACGAAAGTTTCCTGGAAGGACCAACAGAAGCAACCAACAAGCTTTGGGGAAAACTTCAGGAGCTTCAGAAAGCAGAACGTGCAAACAATGGTGTTCTGGACATGGAGACAGAGGTTGTGACATCTCTGACTGCTTATGGTCCTGGATACATTGACGAGAGCATGAAAAACCTGGAAAAAGTAGTAGGTCTTCAGACAGATAAACCATTAAAACGTGCATTTATGCCGTACGGCGGCATCAAGATGGCAGAGCAGGCTTGCGAAATGTACGGATACAAAGTGAATCCGCAGATTCATGATATCTTTACCAAATATTTCAAAACACACAACCAGGGTGTATTTGACATCTACACTCCGGAAATGAAAGTAGCCCGTCACAACAAGATCCTGACCGGTCTTCCGGATACATACGGACGTGGACGTATCGTAGGCGACTACAGACGTGTAGCTCTTTATGGTATCGATGCGCTGATTGAAGCAAAACAGGCAGATTTCGCAGCAACCAACCGCCAGGGTATGCGTCGTGGAGACTTCCAGCTGCGTGAAGAGATTTCAGACCAGATCCGTGCTCTGAAAGGAATGAAAGAGATGGCAGCCGTTTACGGCTACGATATCTCTCAGCCGGCAAAGGATGCCAGAGAAGCATTCCAGTGGCTGTATTTCGGATACCTGGCAGCCATCAAGACCCAGAATGGTGCTGCTATGAGTGTGGGACGTATTTCCACTTTCCTGGATATCTATATCGAAAGAGATATGCAGAAAGGCATCCTGACAGAGAAAGAAGCACAGGAACTGGTAGACCACATGGTTATGAAATTCCGTATGGTAAAATTTGCCAGAATCGAGTCCTACAACCAGCTGTTCTCCGGTGACCCGGTATGGGCAACCCTGGAAGTAGCAGGTCTGGGCGTAGACGGACGCCACATGGTAACCAAGAACGACTATCGTTTCCTGCACACCCTGGAAGATATGGGACCGGCTCCAGAACCGAACCTGACCGTACTGTATTCTTCTCATCTGCCGGAGCACTTTAAGAAATATGCAGCAAATATTTCTGTAACTACCAGCTCTATCCAGTATGAGAACGATGATGTTATGCGTCCGGTATGGGGAGATGACTACTCCATCTGCTGCTGCGTATCCGCTACAGAGACCGGAAAAGAAATCCAGTTCTTCGGTGCCCGTGCAAACCTGGCAAAATGCCTCCTGTACGCCATCAACGGCGGTATTGATGAGAAGACCAGACAGCAGGTAGCTCCGGAATACAGAGGCATTACCTCCGAATATCTGGATTATGATGAAGTCATCAAGAAATATGATGTGATGATGGACTGGCTGGCGCATCTGTATGTAGGCACTCTGAACATGATCCATTATATGCATGACAAATACTACTATGAAGCAGCTGAGATGGCTCTGATTGATACCGATGTACGCCGTACCTTCGCAACCGGTATTGCAGGCTTCTCACATGTAGTAGATTCCCTGTCTGCGATCAAATATGCAAAAGTAAAGACTGTCCGCGATGAGACCGGGCTGGTAGTTGACTACGAGATCGAGGGCGACTTCCCGCGTTACGGAAACGATGATGACCGGGCAGATGAAATCGCAACCTGGCTGCTGGATACCTTTATGAGCAAGTTAAGATACTGCCATACCTACCGTGATTCTGAGCCGACCACCTCTATTCTGACCATTACTTCCAATGTAGTATATGGAAAGGCAACCGGCTCACTGCCAGATGGAAGAAAAGCAGGAGAACCTCTGGCACCGGGTGCAAACCCCTCTTACGGAGCGGAGCAGAACGGCCTTCTGGCATCCTTAAACTCTGTAGCAAAACTGGATTATGAGGAAGCTCTGGATGGTATTTCCAACACCCAGACCATCAACCCGGATGCACTTGGCCACACAGACGAAGAGCGTACCGAAAATCTGGTACGTGTTCTGGACGGATATTTTGACCAGGGTGCACATCATCTGAATGTAAACGTATTTGGCAAAGAAAAACTCATTGATGCAATGGAACATCCGGAGAAAGAAGAGTATGCAAACTTCACCATCCGTGTTTCTGGATATGCTGTAAAATTCATTGACCTGACCAGAGAGCAGCAGCTGGATGTAATTTCCAGAACCTGCCATACCCAGATCTAATGGAAGCAGGCAGCCAGAAAGGGTATGTACATTCTCTGGAAAGCTTTGGCTCGGTGGATGGGCCGGGAGTCCGCTATGTGATTTTCTTAAGTGGCTGTGCCATGCGCTGTCAGTTCTGCCACAATCCAGACACCTGGAAAATGGGAGAGGGGCAGTCCTACACACCGGAAGAACTCTTAAAAAAAGCGCTCCGCTATAAAACCTACTGGGGTGACAAGGGCGGAATTACGGTGAGCGGAGGAGAACCGCTGCTCCAGATTGACTTTCTGACAGAGTTTTTCAGGCAGGCAAAGGCAGCAGGTGTGCATACTACACTGGATACCAGCGGCAATCCCTACACAGAGGCAGAACCTTTTTATTCCAAATGGCAGAAGCTGATGGAGTATACGGATCTTGTGCTTCTGGATATCAAGCAGATTGATGAGGAAGCTCATAAAAAGCTGACCGGACATACCAACAAAAACATTCTTCAAATGGCTGAAAAGCTTTCTGAAATGAGAAAACCTGTATGGATACGCCATGTGCTGGTGCCTGGGGGCAGTGATCGGGACGATTATCTGAACCGTCTGGCTCAGTTTATCCACACCTTAAAGAATGTGGAGCGGGTAGAAGTGCTTCCTTACCATACCCTTGGAATTTTCAAATGGGAAAAACTGGGGATTCCCTATCCCTTGGGGGGTGTACGCCCGCCATCCGAAGAACGGATTGCCAATGCCAGAAAAATTCTGGGAGCAATCTAAAGAATGACAGCATCTTAAAAAATGAAGAAACGGCAGAAGAAAAACGAATCCTTCTGCCGTTTCTTTTTTTCTCAAAAACTTTAGAGTTTTTTTATTGAAATACAAAAGGACATGTGTTATCATCGAAAAACGTTAGATGTCAAACTAAATGAGACAGGATCAAGCAGACATCAGGTGCAGAAAGGACTGTGAGAAGTGGAAGAAAAATACTTGATGGAAAAGCTGCGGGAAATCCGCCGCATGGAGACGTACATCTGGAATACCGGACACCGGATGGCGAGAAGATGGCTGGACCGGGAAGAGCTTTATAAAGGTGATCCCCATCTTCTGATGCTGGTGTCCAGGAAAGAAGGATGTGCCCAGAATGAGCTTGCAAGAAGACTTTTTGTGACACCGGCCACACTGACGGTGATGCTGAACCGGATGGAGAAGGCCGGGCTGGTGGTGCGCAAGACTGCTCCTTTAGATCAAAGAAGCCAGCTTGTTTATGCAACAAAGAAGGGCAGGGACATCGGGGAGAAAACATACGCGCTGATGGAAAAAGCAATGAGGAGAGCTTATGAGGGAATTACCGAAGAAGAACTGGAAGCTTATAAGCGGGTGCTTGAAAAAGTGCGGAAAAATGTGGAAGAAATGGCAGAAGAAGGAGTGAAGTGTAATGAAACTGATGAAAACCCTGAAAGGCTTTGCAGTGGAGATCCTTGTGATTCTGGTACTGCTGTTCGTTCAGGCAAACTGTGATCTCTCACTGCCGCAGTATACCTCAAATATTGTCAATGTGGGAATTCAGCAGGGTGGCATTGAGGATGCTGCAGCCGATACTCTGCAGGAAGAGACCATGGAAAAGCTGTTTTTGTTTATGGATGAAGGCGAGCAGACCCTGGTAAAATCCTGTTATACTCTGGAAGATGGGATCTGGACGAGAAAGAACTTAAGCAGCAAAGAGAAAGACGAACTGATCGGGGTACTGGAAAAGCCTATGCTGGCCGTATATGTACTCTCTTCTGAAGAGACAGCTTCCCAGCTGGCATCCCAGATGGGACTTCCGGAGGGAACGGATCTGTTCCAGGTATTTTCGGGAATGCCAAAAGAACAGTTTGCCAAGGTCAAAGAGGCGCTGTATGAAAAGACGGCGGATTATCCGGATACCATGCTGGCCCAGGCGGCAGTCGCTTTTGTAAAAGCGGATTATGAAGCCCAGGGCGTGGATATGGATGCCCTCCAGACCAGATATCTGATTGGGGCAGGTTTTAAAATGCTGGGCTTTGCTCTGGTGATTATGCTGGCATCGGTGTGTGTCACCTTCCTTTCCTGCCGGGTGGCAGCGGGAATGAGCCGAAAACTCCGGGAACAGATATTCCGGAAGGTCATTTCCTTTTCAAATACGGAGTTTGACCGGTTTTCCACAGCGTCTCTGATTACTCGAAGCACCAACGATATCCAGCAGATTCAGCTGTTAATGACCATGCTGTTTCGAATTGTACTGTATGCGCCCATTCTCGGAATCGGGGGCATTCGAAAAGCTCTTCAGACCAACGTCAGCATGGCGTGGATCATTGTACTGGCTGTCTGCCTGATTCTATCCCTGGTAGCAGTTCTGATGGTAGTGGCTATGCCTAAGTTTAATGTCCAGCAGAAGCTGATTGACCGCTTAAACCTGGTATCCCGTGAGATTCTTCAGGGAATTCCGGTCATCCGGGCATTCAGCCGGGAAGAGCGGGAAAAAGAGCGGTTTGAGGAAGCCAATGAAAACTTCCGGAAAGTGAATCTGTTTGTCAACCGGTGCATGACCTTTATGATGCCGGCGATGATGTTTATTATGAACGGCATTACCGTGCTCATCGTGTATAAAGGAGCCAGAGGCATTGACAGCGGCACCATGCAGGTAGGAGACATGATGGCGTACATTCAGTATACCATGATGATCATTATGTCCTTCCTGATGCTGACCATGCTTTCTATTATGCTTCCAAGAGCCATGGTATCTGCTGGACGTATTCAGGAAATTTTGAGTACGGATGTGGTTCTTCGGGATCCGGAAAATCCGGAACATGCCGATCCTGCGAAAAAAGGATATGTAGAATTTGACCAGGTATCCTTTACGTATCCGGGGGCAGAAGCTCCGGTATTGAAAAATATTTCCTTTACAGCAAAGCCAGGAGAGACTACAGCCATTATCGGAAGTACAGGCTGTGGAAAGTCTACCCTGCTGAATCTGATTCCAAGATTTTTCGATGTCCAGAAAGGAAGTGTGAAGGTAGACGGCGTGGATGTACGGAAACTAAGCCAGCACGAACTCCACGACAAATTAGGGTATGTGCCTCAGAAAGGCGTGCTGTTTTCTGGAACCATTGATTCCAACATCCGGTTTGGATGTGACGATGCACCTGCGGAGGTGATCCAAAAGGCAGCCCAGACAGCCCAGGCGTCTGAGTTTATTGAAGCCAAGGACGAGGGATATCAGTCCCCCATTGCCCAGGGAGGAACCAATGTATCTGGCGGTCAGAAACAGCGGCTTTCCATTGCCAGAGCCATTGCCAAAAATCCGGAAATTTATCTGTTTGACGACAGCTTTTCCGCACTGGATTACAAGACGGATGTGGCCCTTCGAAGCGCTCTGAAGAAGACCACCAAAGATGCCACCACCATTATTGTGGCACAGCGGATCAGTACCATTTTAAATGCAGAGCAGATTCTGGTACTGGATGACGGAAAGATCGTAGGCAGAGGTACCCACAAGGAACTGATGGAAACCTGTGAAGTCTATGCGCAGATCGCCATGTCGCAGCTATCAAAGGAGGAACTGGAACAATGAGCGAACGAAGACCGAGAAGAGGAGGCTTTGGACGGGGAATGGCCCCCACAGAAAAAGCGAAAGATTTTCAGGGCTCTATGAAAAAACTCATGGGATATATGGAAAAATACAAAGTCCGCCTGTTTTTGATGCTGATTTTTGCCATTGGCGGAACCATTTTTTACATTATAGGCCCTACCATTTTAGGAGATGCCACAACGGAAATTTTTAATGGCCTTGTGGCAAAGATCAATGGAACCGGCGGAATTGATTTTGGAAAAGTAGGACAGATTCTTCTGTTTCTGCTGGGGCTGTATGTGCTCAGCGCCTGCTTATCCTTTATCCAGGGCTTTATTATGAGCGGTATTTCCAATGATGTGACATACAGCCTGCGCCAGGACATTTCGGAGAAAATCCACAGAATGCCCTTGAAATATTTTGAAAGCAAGCCTACCGGAGAAGTTCTCTCCAGGATTACCAATGATGTGGATACCTTAGGGCAGAGCTTAAATCAAAGCGTGACCCAGTTAATTACCTCTGTGACAACGCTGATCGGTGTCTTTATTATGATGCTTCGGATCAATGTGGTGATGACTATATGCGCCCTGTTGATCCTTCCGATTTCCATGCTGATTATTGGAAAGGTTATGAAACATTCTCAGAAATTTTTCCAACAGCAGCAGGAATACTTAGGTGATGTCAATGGCCAGGTAGAAGAAATCTACGGTGGCCACAACATTGTACGGACATTCAACAAAGAAGAAGATGTAATCCATACTTTTCAGGAAACCAATGACAAATTGTACAGCTCTGCATGGAAGTCCCAATTTTTCTCTGGAATGATGATGCCGATTATGCAGTTTGTGGGAAACATTGGTTATGTGATGGTAGCGCTTTTGGGCGGTTACATGGCTATCAAAGGAAGCATTGAAGTGGGTCAGATTCAGTCCTTTTTCCAGTACATCCGAAACTTTACCCAGCCCATTCAGCAGATTGCCCAGGTAACCAATATGCTTCAGTCCACTGCAGCAGCTTCCGAGAGAGTCTTTGAATTCCTGGAAGAAGAGGAAGAAGAGCAGACCGTAAAGGATCCGGTTCATATTGACCATCTGGAAGGAAATGTGGTATTTGATCATGTAAGCTTTGGTTATACGCCGGAGAAAATCACTATCCATGATTTCTCCGCAGATGTAAAGCAGGGACAGAAGGTGGCCATTGTAGGCCCTACCGGTGCAGGAAAGACAACCATGATCAAGCTGCTGCTGCGCTTTTATGATGTGAATGGCGGTTCCATCAAAGTAGACGGCTGTGACCTGCGGAAATTTAACCGCCAGGAGCTGAGGGAGATGTTTGGCATGGTGCTTCAGGATACCTGGCTGTTTAACGGCACAATTATGGAAAATATCCGTTATGGACGCTTGGATGCTACGGATGAGGAAGTCATTGCGGCGGCAAAGGCAGCTCATGCAGACAGCTTTATCCGGACCCTTCCAGGAGGTTATGACATGGTTCTTAACGAAGAGACCAGCAATATTTCCCAGGGACAGAAACAGCTTCTGACCATTGCAAGAGCCATCCTGGCAGACCCGCCCATTATGATTCTGGATGAGGCTACCAGTTCAGTAGATACCCGTACCGAAATCCGGATTCAGAAGGCCATGGACAATCTAATGAAGGGCAGAACCAGCTTTGTCATTGCCCACCGGCTATCTACCATCCGGAATGCAGATATGATCCTGGTGATGAAAGACGGAAACATCATTGAGCAGGGAAATCATGAAGAACTCATGGCGAAAAAAGGATTTTATGCAGATCTGTACAACAGTCAGTTTGCAAAAACAGCCTAAACGGGGTTGACAAATGTCCGAAAGAATGCTATCCTTTTTTCAGTTGAATACTCAAATGCTGAGAAGAGGAATAGTATGATCGGACTGGATTCCAGAAAGCTGCCGGGTGATGCGAGACAGCGGAAGGGATGATCGGAACTCGCCTCGGAGCGGCTGCCCGAAATCCTTAGCCGGAGAGTAGGCGCAGACGGAGCCCCACCGTTAAGCGGGGATGGATATAAGGTTTTTGAAAAGCCCGTATCCCATGAGTGTATGAAGAAATTCATAAAATAGAGTGGTACCGCGTAAGATTCTGACAGGTCTTTCGTCTCTACAGCACCGTTTTTGGTGGAAAGAGATGGAGGGCCTTTTTATGATGCCAGGGTCAAAAGCTTGAAACCACGATGCGCTTGCACAGAAGTGGTTTTGTGGCTTGGAGACCCGCCCCGATATGGAGCAGAACATTCAGTGGATGTTTGTTTAGCACCGACCGAAGCGAAGCGTAGACATACAAATGGAGCATCAGCTTCACGATATGCGGATATTGGGCGGGGTGCTGTGTGCCAGTGGCACACGTTTCGTACCGACCGGAGCGGCAGCGAAGATGCGAGAGTACGAAGTACGGAGCAATCCGTAAGGCATCAAAATAAAAGCAAATAATGCGGCACTTTTGGCTCCCGAAAAAGCATTGAATCAACAAGTTTAGATGATAAGACAAAAGGAAAAAAAGGAGAATTGCTATGCAGAACGTATCCAAGTACACAAGACAGTATTTTTGCCCGCCAGTTCCCTGTATGGACTGGGCTAAGAAAGACCACATTGAAAAAGCGCCCATCTGGTGCAGCGTTGATTTACGAGATGGAAATCAGGCCCTGATCGTTCCCATGAGTCTGGAGCAGAAAGTGGCATTTTTTAAACTGCTTGTAAAGATTGGGTTCAAAGAGATCGAAGTAGGATTTCCGGCAGCTTCTGAGACCGAGTATCAGTTCTTAAGAACCCTGATTGAGCAGGATCTGATTCCGGAAGATGTGACCATCCAGGTACTGACCCAGGCCAGAGAGCATATCATCAAAAAAACTTTCGAAGCATTAAAAGGCGCTAGAAGAGCTGTGGTTCATGTTTACAACTCTACTTCCCTGGCACAGCGGGAGCAGGTCTTCAAAAAATCCAAAGAAGAAGTGTTGAAAATTGCTGTGGACGGCGCAGCTCTGTTAAAGAAGCTGGCAGCAGAGACCGAGGGAAATTTTGCCTTTGAGTACAGCCCGGAGAGCTTTACCGGAACCGAAGTAGAGTATGCACTGGAAGTGTGCAACGCTGTTCTGGATGTATGGCAGCCTACACCGGACAACAAAGTTATTATCAATCTGCCAAGCACTGTGGAACATTCTATGCCCCACGTTTATGCAAGTCAGGTAGAGTACATGAGCAAAAATATGAAATATCGTGAGAATGTCGTGATTTCCCTGCATCCGCACAACGACAGAGGCTGCGGTGTTTCCGATGCAGAAATGGGAATCCTTGCAGGTGCAGACCGGATTGAAGGAACTCTGTTTGGAAACGGAGAGCGTACCGGAAACGTGGACATTGTTACACTGGCACTGAACATGTTCTCCCAGGGTGTGGATCCGGAACTGGATTTCTCCAATCTTCCAGCTATCTGTGAAGAATATGAAAAATACACGGGTATGCATGTAGATATGAGAAGCCCCTACAGCGGCGCTCTGGTTTTCGCAGCATTCTCCGGCTCCCACCAGGATGCCATTGCCAAGGGTATGAAGTACAGAGAAGAAAAAGAATGCGAGCACTGGACCGTTCCGTATCTGCCCATTGATCCCAAGGATGTGGGAAGAGAATATGAGGCAGATGTCATCCGAATCAACAGCCAGTCCGGCAAGGGCGGCATCGGATACGTGCTGGAGCACAATTTCGGTCTGAATCTGCCGGCAAAGATGCGGGAAGCAATGGGCTATGCAGCAAAAGAAGTGTCCGACCACCAGCACAAAGAGCTGATGCCAAAAGAAATCTTCGAGCTGTTTAAGAGCCGTTTTGAGGATATTACCTCCCCGTACAACATTACTGAGGTGCATTTCAAACAGCACAACGGCATTATTGCAGAAATAACCGTAGATTATAAGGGTGAATCCAAAGTTGCCATTGCAGCCGGAAACGGACGTCTGAACGCAGTCAGCAACGCACTGAAAAAACAGTTCCGTCTGGACTACGATCTAGTAACCTATCAGGAGCACGCCTTAGAGCAGAGTTCCAGCTCCAAGGCCATTGCCTATGTGGGTATCCGTAACGGCAAAAACCAGTTATTCTGGGGCGCAGGTGTTGACCAGGATATCATCCGTGCTTCCATCAATGCACTTCTGACAGCTATCAACAATATGACAGAAGCAGGAAAATAAAACCAGGCAGCTGGTGAAAAATAAGGGCTGTGCCGGAGAAAAAACGGCACAGCCCTTAAAATTTATGCGGAGCATTAACCGAAGCGGAACACAGATACCGCGATAATTTGAAAAGTCCGCAAAGACTGTTTCTCATAGTTTTTACAAAGGAAAAGGGGACATATACACTGACCCTGGTATATGTCCCCTTCGTAAAAGGAAATCTCGTAACAATTTCATTATAGCATGTCTGCGGAAAATGTCAAATTCTTTTCACGTGTAATATATTTCAAAAATATTAAATTCAAGAAACAGAAATGTAATGATATAAGAAAAAGGAGAAAAAACATGGAAAAAATCAGGATTTTACGAAAAAAGAAGCAACATGTCGAATGAGAGAAGAGCGAAAAAATCGACAAAAGTCAACAAATCACGACCAAAGGATGAAAAAAACGGGAGCAATAAAAAAGAAAAATGTTGAATAGATAAGAAAAAACATTGATTAAATATTACAGAAATATGAAATAATACTTGACAATTCATTAATATTTCCGTTATAATATAGACACACAGAGCTTACCGCAGGATTGTACTTCAGAATGTAAGTGTTGGTTCGTAAGCAGGCGGTGCGCGGGCAGAGGTTTCTGTTTATAGAGGCTTTGCCAGGCGGCAGCTGGTGGACAACAGTGGAAGAGAGGACAACACAGACATGCAGCGATACAGTGCAATTTTCAGGAAAGCTTTTAGCTGTGTCGAAAGGTGGAGAAGAAGCAGATACAGAGCATTTTTTATGCTTTTGTCTGTGACCGCAGGCCTTTTGGTACTGGTGATGTCTGCCGGATTTTTTACCGGCAGTGACAGCAGTACCGTGTATGCCGTGAGAAGCAGCACCGGTTCCGGAAAGGGACTGGACGGTCTCGGAGAAGGAGGCAGCAGGCTTCAGGCAGGTCTGATGGGGATTGTCAGCAGCGTCAATTCCATGGAAGAGTATTCCAGTGCGGCGGATACCGTGAGTTTGGAAAACAGCTATGAGGATATTGTGGTTGGATCTGACAGCGCCCGCCGGAAGACAGTAAACCGGCTGAAAGTGGAACAGGGTACGGCAAACGTCAGCAGGATCGGACAGTATGCACAGGAGACTGTGCGTCAGAATCAAATGAATACGACGGATTATTATACACTTCTGCAGATTGTAGAAGCAGAAGCAACCGGCGGAGATATGAAGAGTAAGATCCTGATTGCTGATGTGGTCCTGAATCGAGTAAAAGACAGCCGTTTCCCGGACAATATTTATGATGTTGTCTGGCAGCAAACGGGAGGAATTGTGCAATTTTCGCCCACAGCCGATGGGCGGATTGGCAGTGTTACGGTTACGGAAGAGACAATTGAAGCCGTAGACCGTGCGCTGGCCGGGGAAGATTATTCCCAGGGAGCTCTGTGCTTCATGGCCAGGGAAAGTTCAGATAACCACAGTGTTGAGTGGTTTGATGAAAACCTGAGACTGCTGTTTGAATACGGTGGTCACGAATATTTTACATTTACAAACTGAAGTACAAGATATGCGGGGAAAGCAGGGCTGCGTCTGGCGGCTCTGCTTTTTTTAGAACTTTAGAGAGGAAAAAATACTTCTTGTGAAGCTTGACAAGGTATGCTATAATCTCTCATTAAGATGTCACGGACAGATGTCTGCCGTATGATTACAGTCTGCAGCATGAAGCAGCAGGCATATCACTATAAGAGAGAAGGATGGAAAGAACATGGAATTATTGTACAACAGTACCCGGAATAAAGACGAAAAAGTAACTGCTTCCTTGGCAATTTTAAAGGGACTGGCTCCGGACGGAGGATTGTATGTGCCTGCTTATATTCCGAAGCTTGAAAAAGGAATGGATGCCTTCGCAAACATGAGCTATCAGGAGACGGCTTATGAAGTGATGAAGCAGTTTTTTACCGATTTTACGGAAGAAGAATTAAAAAGCTGCATTGCAAAAGCTTACGATGATAAATTTGACACAGAAGCCATTGCTCCTCTAAAAAAGACCAAAGATGCTTATTATCTGGAACTGTTTCATGGAGCTACCATTGCATTTAAGGATATGGCACTTTCCATTCTGCCTCATCTGATGACCACTTCTGCGAAAAAGAACCACGCAGACCATGAAATCGTGATTCTGACAGCCACCTCCGGGGACACCGGAAAGGCAGCTCTGGCAGGATTTGCTGATGTGCCTGGCACAAAGATCATTGTCTTCTATCCTAAGAACGGTGTCAGCCCGGTGCAGGAAAAACAGATGGTGACTCAGAAAGGGGCTAATACCTTTGTTGTGGGAATCCATGGCAACTTTGACGATGCCCAGACAGGCGTGAAGAAGATGTTTGGGGATGAGGCCCTGAAAGAAGAACTGGCAAAAGCAGGATATCAATTCTCTTCTGCAAACTCCATCAACATTGGACGCCTGGTTCCTCAGGTGGTATATTATGTCTATGCATATGCCAAACTTCTGGCTTCCGGAGAAATTGCAGACGGTGAGAAAATCAATGTAACCGTGCCCACCGGAAACTTTGGAAACATTCTGGCAGCTTACTATGCAAAAAATATGGGAGTACCCATTGGAAAGTTGATCTGTGCTTCCAACGACAACAAGGTGCTGTATGATTTCTTCCGCACAGGAACCTATGACCGGAACCGGGAGTTCCTTCTCACTACGTCTCCGTCCATGGATATTCTGATTTCCAGCAACTTAGAACGTCTGATTTACAAAATTGCCGGAGAAGATGCAGGGGTAGATGTGGAGCTTATGGGAAAACTAAGCCGGGACGGCGTGTACTCGATCACCGATTCCATGAAAAAGGGACTTCAGGATTTTTATGGAAATTATGCAGATGAAGAGGAGACTGCTGCAGAAATCCGGGGTGTTTACGAAAAAGAAGGTTACATTCTGGATACTCATACGGCAGTGGCTTCCGCAGTGTACAAGAAATACAGAGAGGAGAGCCAGGATACTGCCACAAAGACTGTGATTGCTTCTACGGCAAGCCCCTATAAGTTTACCAGAAGCGTTCTGACAGCCATTGATCCGGCGTATGAAGCCTATGGAGATTTTGAACTGGCTGACAAGCTTTCCGAGCTTTCCGGCACAAAGATTCCAAAAGCCATTGAGGAAATCCGTACCGCACCGGTGATTCATGACCACGTGGTGGATGCCTGTGATATGCCTGAAATTGTAAAGCAGTTTCTTGAGATTTAACAACAAGGAGAAAAGAAAATGGATAGTATGTTTGTCATGATTGACATGATTGTAGCCGGATTCGGATGTTATATCCTGTATGGATGGTTTCTGATGAAGAGCAAGGGCGAGGTAAAGGAAAATCTGATTCTCCCCAAAGGCGTGACCATGAAACACTGCAAGGACAGAGCCGGATTTATTGCAGAAATCCAGCCAAAGATGCTGGCATTCGGCATTGCTACCCTTGCCTGCGGTGCCATGGGAATTTTAAATGATTTCACCCAGCTGCTGGGAAATATCTACCTTGTGATTACCATTATCTTTCTGGTGGTGGTATTCTGGTTTGGAAAAACCGTGAAAAACGCATCGAAAAAATATTTTTAGGCAAAGAGACAGCCTGTCATCTGAAAGATAATTTCTAGATGGCAGGCTGTCTTTGGTCTTTGGAAGAATCAAGTGCGGTCTTTTAAGGGGACGTAGGTTTGGTGGGCAGCTACGCTCTTATAAGCCGGACGGATGATTTTTCCATTGTTGGAAAGCTCTTCGATACGGTGGGCACTCCAGCCCACCACACGGGCCATAGCAAAAATCGGTGTGAACAGTTCAACGGGGAGGTCCAGCATACTGTAGACAAAACCGCTGTAAAAGTCCACGTTGGCGCTGACACCTTTGTAAATCCGGCGTTCCTCTCCAATGACCTGGGGGGCTAAGCGCTCCACAGCGGAGTACAGCTGGAATTCTTCTTCCCGTCCTTTTTCCTTTGCCAGCTTGTGGACAAAGCCTTTGAAAATATTGGCACGGGGGTCGGAAATGGAGTACACAGCGTGTCCCATACCGTAAATCAGGCCGGCGTGGTCAAAGGCATCTTTGTTCAAAAGCTGTTTTAAGTAATGGCGGATGGCGTCTTCATCTTTCCAGTCGGAAATCTGCTGTTCCATGTCGTCAAACATCCGGACAACTTTGATGTTGGCACCGCCGTGTCTGGGGCCTTTTAAGGAACCAAGGGAAGCTGCCATGGAAGAGTAGGTATCCGTGCCAGAGGAGGAGACCACATGGGTGGTGAAGGTGGAGTTGTTTCCACCGCCGTGTTCCATATGAAGGATCAGGGCAATGTCTAAAATCTTAGTTTCCAGGCTGGTGTAACGGCTGTCAGGCCGAAGCAGGTGAAGAATGTTTTCAGCAGTGGAAAGGCTGGGCACCGGCGGATGGATAAACAGGCTGTTGCCGTCGTGATAATGGCTGTATGCCTGGTAGCCGTACACGGACAGTACCGGAAACAGGGCAATGAGCTGGAGACACTGGCGCAGAACATTGGGAACGGTAATATCGTCAGCCCGGTCATCATAAGAATAGAGTGTGAGGACACTGCGGGCCAGAGTATTCATCATGTCTTTGCTGGGCGCTTTCATAATGATATCCCGGACAAAACTGGTGGGCAGTGTACGGTAGCCGCCAAGTAGTTCGGAAAACGAAGCCAGCTCTTTCGGAGTGGGAAGGCTGCCGGTCAGAAGCAGGTAGCTGATTTCTTCAAAACCGAAGCGGTCGTCAGTGATTAAGTCTCCCACAAGATCTTCAATGTCGTATCCTCGGTAGAAAAGCTTTCCCTCGCAGGGAATCATCTCGCTGTCCACGACGATGCAGGAACGGACTTCAGAAATGTCTGTCAGACCGGCCAGGACACCTTTTCCATTGATGTCACGCAGACCACGTTTTACTTCATATTTGGTGTATAATTCCTGGTTGATCTGGCTGGTTTCATAGCTTTGTTTTGCTAGGTTCAGGATTTCGGGGGTGATTTCGGAATAAATTTCTGTATTCATATAAAGACCTCCTTCGATGTAATAAAATGCATGGCACTGCATAAGATTGCTAAATCACAGTGGCATATTGCAGTTATTTTAACATAAAAAAGCGAATTGCACAACGAAAAATCCATACTTGACTTTTCGGAAAAAAATGAGATAATAAATACAGAGCAACCTGGGATGTTCGACAATCCTGATATTTTGAACCTACATTTACCTGTCATGGGATTCCTAAATTGCCATAGGTGATGCCAGGCCGCACTTGATCAGTGGAAGGCAGAACTTATGGCTGCGGTAACCCACCTAGCTCTGCTAGGACTCAAGGTGCAGGAAACGGCATTCTGGGGGTATAAAGAGAGCGTAAGCTCTCTTTTTTTTCTTGCCCAATATATCAAAATTGTGTATAATGACAGAGAAAGACAGTGCCGGATGGAGACACTGCCCAAAAAGATCAGAACCAGGAGGAGAAACACATGGAAAAAATTTCTTTTGGAAAAACGACAAAAGGGGAAGAAGCCAGCTTATATACACTGACAAATTCCAACGGAATGAAAGTTTCTGTCACAGATCTTGGAGCAACAATCGTATCCGTATGCGTACCGGATGGAAAGGGTGTCTTGACGGATGTGGTGCTTGGATACCGGGAAGCCAAGGATTATGAGACTTACGGCGGATTTTTCGGTGCTGTGATTGGAAGAAACGGAAACCGCATCGGAGGTGCTTCTTTTGAGCTGAATGGAAAGACCTATGAGCTGGAAAAGAATGAAAATGCCAACAACCTTCACAGCGGAAATACCGGATTTGACAAGAGACTGTGGAAAGCAGAAGAAGGCGAAGGAAACAGCCTGCGCTTTACGCTGGAGAGCCCGGACGGAGACGAGGGATTCCCGGGAAATATGACGGCAGCTGTGACATACACTCTGACAGACAAAAACGAATTGAAACTGCATTATCAAGCAAAGACGGATGCGGATACCATTGTAAACATGACCAACCACAGCTACTTCAATCTGGCAGGTCATGGACGACAGGGCACCATTGAAGACCATGTACTGTGGCTGGATGCAGAAGGCTATACCGTTGTAGACAAAGAATCCATTCCCACTGGAGAGACCAGAACAGTGAAGGGCACTCCTTTTGACTTTACCACTGCCAAAGAGATCGGAAGAGACATCGAGGCAGATGACGAACAGCTGAAGTTTACTGGCGGATATGACCACAACTTTGCTCTGAATCATCAGGGAGAAGGCGTGCGCAAGATTGCAGAAGTGTCCGTTCCGGCACTTGGCAGAAAAATGGAAGTTTTCACTGACCAGCCAGGGGTGCAGTTCTATGCAGGCAACTTTATCGGAGAAGAGAAGACCGGAAAAGAAGGCGTACACTATGGAAGACGCCAGGGATTGTGTCTGGAGACACAGGTTTATCCGGATGCCGTGCATCATGTAGATTTTCCTCAGTCTGTGCTGAAAGCAGGAGAGGAATATGATACCGTTACGGTTTATCAGTTCACCTTTGCATAAGGCAGACCGTGTGCATGTTTTCTGAAAAAGTAGATATACTAAAATAAAGATGATGATGCCAGGGTCAAAAGCCTGAAACCACGATGTGATTGCACAGGAGTGATTTTAAGGCTTAGTGACCCGCCCGATATGGTGCAAAACGAACATCCAGTGGATGTTCGTTTTGCACCGACCGAAGCGGAGCGTAGACATAAAAGTGGAGCGTAAGCTTCACGATATGCGAATATTGGGCAGGGTGCTGTGTGCCAGTGGCACACGTTTAGCACCGACCGAAGTGGCAACGGAGATGTGGGGTGCGCAGCATGGAGCAATCCGTAAGGTATCATAAAAAATGAGATCAATAGACCCGGTGATCCGAAGGAGAATGGATTGGATACAGGAAAATGCTGGGCAGGCCTGTTTCTCGCGGCCTGTCTGCTTCTTGGAATGACGCTGGTACGATATGAAAGGACAAGGCAGGAACCAACGGAGGAATCCGAAAACCAGGCCCAGGTACAGACAGAGACGGAAACTGTGAAAGTACAGCGCCAGGAAGAAACAGCGGCAGCACAAACAGAACAGGACGTATCCAGGACAGAAACAGGAACGGAGATCCGGGTCTTGTTATGTAGTGACGAATTTACAGGATATGGGCATACCGAAGAACAAGTGGTATTTGCAGACCGGTATGTCTGCCAGGGGCCGGGTGGGAGCCAGGCCATCAAAGAAACGGGAGAAATGCTTTCTTTCACACAGAAGGATCTAAAAGAAGGGGAATGCTGGATATTAGAACCAGTCAAAGGAGAAGGAGGTTTTTCTCTGCCTCTTTTAAAGCGGGGCTATGAAAATCCTTTTTACCGGGGAAGCCTGTGCATTACCGGTTCGGAGGAGGGGCTGATTCTGGTCAATACCCTGGATGTGGAAACGTATCTGCGCCAGGTGGTGTGTAGTGAGATGCCGGCATCTTATCCGGCAGAAGCCTTGAAAGCCCAGGCAGTCTGTGCCAGGACTTATGCGTATACCCAGATGAAAGAAGGGCGTTTGCAAGAATGGGATGCAGATGTGGATGACAGCACCGGCTTTCAGGTTTATAACAATGTGCCGGAGCAGGAAGCGACGGATGCAGCAGTGGCGGATACTGCTGGAATGATTCTGGAAAAGGACGGCATTTTGGCAGATGCCAGTTATTATTCCACTTCCTGCGGCCTGGATTTTTCCAAAGATCTTTCAGAGGAAGAGGCTTTTGAAACTTTCTTTCTGGCGGATGGAAAAGAAGACTGGGAACAGGAAGAACCCTGGTACCGGTGGCAGAGCATCCTGACAGAAGAGGAGGTCAACGAGGCAGTGAAAAAAGCCGGTCTTCTTACGGGTCCGGTAAGAGAACTGACCGTGGAAAAACGGGAAGAAACCGGAAGAGTCTGTACTCTGCGGGTGGCAGGAGAACAGAAAACAGAAACCATCCAGGGAGAGTATTCGATCCGCAGATTTTTAAAACCCAGAAGTATGCCGGTGACTTTGCAGGATGGATCAGAAGTTTTCGGCCAGGCACTTCTGCCCAGTGCATTTTTTGTTCTGACAAAAGAGAAAGATGTGAAAGGCCAGATTCAGTATCAGATCACAGGAGGCGGATATGGACACGGGGAAGGCATGAGCCAGAATGGGGCGAAACAGATGGCAGAAGCTGGAGAGAGTTTTAAAGCCATCCTAAAGTATTATTACGGTGAGGTTACACTTTATGAAAAAAGCAGTGGTGATTGTGAAAAAATTTCTGGACAGCAATAAAGAAGCGCGTGTGGACGCTTATGCTGCCCAGGCAGCTTTTTATATCATTATGGGAGCAATCCCTTTTCTTATGCTGCTGCTGATTCTGCTTCAGTATACGCCTATGACGAAAGAAGACCTTTTAAATGTTCTGGCGGAAATACTCCCCGGAGTTTTCCGGTCTTATCTGGCAGATCTGGTAAATGGAATTTATGTGACCAATACGGCGCTGCTGTCCGGAACAGCCATTGCTGCCTTGTGGGCCAGCGGCCGTACTGCCATGGCAATTTCTAACGGCCTGAATTCTGTGTGCGGGATTTTGGACAGGCGCAATTATGTGGTCAGCCGCTTAAGAGCTGCCTGGTACATGTTTCTGCTGTTGCTGTGTCTGGTGATGGCACTGGGGCTTCTGGTGTTTGGAAATATTGTGCATGGATGGTTCATTGGAAAAGTTCCGGTGATGGAACAGTTTTCGGATCTTATCATCTGGATGCGCACCGGTGGTGTTCTGGTGGCATTGACCATTTTGCTGTCGGCCATGTATGCTTATATGCCCAATATTAAACGGCCGTTTTGGACACAGCTTCCAGGTGCATCGGGAGCGGCTATTTCCTGGGCAGTTCTTTCTTATGTGATTTCCATTTACATGACCTGGGGGCAGAAATCTGCAATTTACGGAAGCCTGACAGCCGTTGTCATGATAATGCTGTGGCTGTACTTCTGCATGTGGATTCTGTTTGCAGGAGCTCAGGCAAACCGGATGCTGGAAGAACAGAGGATGGAGAAAAAAAGAAAATACCAGATGGAGGAAGAAGAATGAACAAAAAAAGAAAATACCAGATGGAGGAAGAAGAATGAACAAAAAAGCAAAAGCAGCAATTGCGGGTGTGGCTGTGGTGGCTGTAGCAGGAGTTCTGCTGACTGGTTCTTTTTATCAGATTCAGGAACAGGAGCAGGCAGTTCTGGTAACACTTGGCACCCCTAAAGCAGTGACGGAGACTGGACTACATTTTAAAATTCCCTTTGTCCAGAGTGTGTCCAAGGTGAATACTACGATTCAGGGATTTCCCATTGGATATGATGAGTACGACAATCTCAGTGAAGAAGATGAAAGTCTGATGATTACCTCAGACTACAACTTTATCAACGTGGATTTTTATGTGGAATACCGCATTGGAGATCCGGTGAAATACCTGTATGACTCCGAGCAGCCGGAAGAAATTCTGAAAAATGTGGCACAGAGCTGCATTCGGACAGTGATTGGCAGTTATCCGGTGGATGATGTGCTGACCACCGGAAAAAATGAAATCCAGGGAAAAATCAAAGAAAAGATTTTGGCCCAGATGGAAGAGCAGGATGTGGGCATTCAGCTGGTAAACATTACCATTCAGGACTCTGAACCGCCGACCTCTGCAGTCATGGAAGCCTTCAAAGCAGTTGAGACGGCAAAACAGGGAAAAGAAACAGCGTTAAACAATGCGAACAAATACCGGAATGAACAGCTTCCAAAAGCGGAGGCTCAGGCAGATGAGATCATCAAAAATGCAGAGGCTGAAAAACAGGTGCGGATTAATGAGGCAGAGGCCCAGGTGGCACGCTTTACTGCCATGTATGAGGAATACGTAAAGAATCCGGTGGTTACCAAGCAGCGGATGTTTTATGAGACTATGGAGGACGTGCTTCCGGGCATGAAGGTGATCATTGACAATGGAGAAGGCATCCAGAAAATCCTGCCCCTGGATTCCTTTGGAACAGAGGAAAGCACGGAAAAAACCACGGAAGGAGGAGCGGAAAAATGAGTTTGAAAAAGAAAGTTTTTGCTAGTGCGGCAGCAGTGGTTCTTGCTTTTACAGCCCTTTCTTCGGTAGTGGTTACCCAGGAAAATGAATATACCCTGATCCGTCAGTTTGGAAAGATCCGAAGAGTGGAGCAGGAGGCAGGTGTCAGTTTCCGGATTCCCTTTCTTCAGTCCGTTTCAGTTCTGCCACGGCAGGCCCTTCTGTATGATCTGACTCCGTCGGATGTGATTACCAGTGATAAGAAGACCATGATCAGCGACAGTTATGTGATCTGGCGGATTACTGATCCGGTAAAGTTTGCCCAGACCTTAAATTCTTCCGTCAGCAGTGCAGAGAGCAGAATCAATACTTCCGTGTACAATGCGGCGAAGAATGTGATCAGCAGTATGCCCCAGGATCAGGTGATTTCTGGTAGAGATGGACTGCTGGCAGAGCGGGTGATGGAAGGCATTGGAAGCAATTTATCTCAGTATGGAATTGAAGTAGAGATTTTTGAAATCAAAAAGCTGGATCTGCCTAATGACAACAAAGAAGCCGTGTACGAGCGAATGATTTCCGAGAGAAACAACATTGCAGCTACCTACACAGCAGAAGGAGATTCAGAAGCAAAAGTGATCCGGAATACCACGGACAAAGAGGTAGCCATTCAGATTTCTGATGCAGAAAAACAGGGAGAGATTTTAAAAGCCGAGGGCGAGGCAGAGTACATGCGGATTCTGGCAGAAGCCTATTCTGATGAGGAGAAAACCGATTTTTATTCGTATGTCCGCAGCCTGGATGCACTAAAAGAATCCATGAGCGGAGAGAATAAAACCGTTGTGCTTCCGGCGGATTCTCCTATTGTACAGATTTTTGGGGGTTGACAGACCAAGCGTTTCTGGATACAATAATACACGATAGAAAAGCTGTGAAGGTGTCAGTAGAACCTTATTTCCTTTCAGAGAGAGGAGGCCATCGGCTGGAAGCCCCCTTAAGTTCGGATAAGTGTTTGAATTTCCCGCCGGAGCTGCATTCCTGAAGATACAAAAAAGAACGCTGTATAAGGCAGCTGTTTCATAAGTAGGGAGTGACGTGGATGCGCGTTAAGCATAGAGTGCCTGCATCAGCAGGAAACTGGGTGGTACCGCGGAACTTTTAGCTTCGTCCCTTTTGGGACGGAGCTTTTTTTAATGAAAGTCCTGGACGGCAGCCATGAAAGAGCCATGCTGGCATGACGAATTCATGGATATCGGACAGGCTGACTTTCATCAACTACACTGGACCACACAGAAAAGTAAGCCAAAGAAAAGGAGATTCATCATGAAAGAGAAACTGCAAGCCATCAGAGAAGAAGCCATGAAACAGATCCAGGCTTCCGATGCGCTGGACAAATTAAATGATGTCCGTGTGTCTTTCCTTGGAAAAAAAGGAGAACTGACAGCGGTATTAAAGAGTATGAAAGACGTTGCTCCTGAAGAGCGTCCCTTAGTTGGACAGCTGGTAAATGAGACCAGGGCTTCCATTGAAAACTTCTTAGAGGAGACCAAGAAGAAATTGGAAGAAAAGGCCAGAGAAGAGCAGCTGGCAAGAGAGGTCATTGATGTGACCCTTCCTGCGAAAAAAAATAATGTAGGCCACCGTCATCCAAACACCATTGCCTTGGAAGAAGTAGAGCGCATCTTCATCGGCATGGGTTATGAAGTGGTAGAGGGACCGGAAGTAGAATATGACCTGTACAACTTTGAAAAACTGAATATTCCCGCAAACCATCCGGCAAAGGATGAACAGGATACCTTTTACATCAACAAAGACATTGTGCTGCGTACCCAGACTTCACCGGTACAGGCACGTATCATGGAGCAGGGAAAGCTTCCCATCCGTATGATTGCACCGGGAAGAGTGTTCCGTGCAGATGAAGTGGATGCCACCCATTCTCCTTCTTTCCATCAGATTGAAGGACTGGTGGTAGACAAAAATATTACTTTCGCAGACTTAAAGGGAACTTTGGAAGAGTTTGCAAAAGAGCTGTTCGGACCGGAGACCAAGACCAAATTCCGTCCTCATCATTTCCCCTTCACAGAGCCCAGTGCAGAAGTGGATGTTTCCTGCTTTAAATGCGGCGGAAAGGGATGCCGTTTCTGTAAAGGTTCCGGATGGATTGAAATTCTTGGCTGCGGCATGGTACATCCTCATGTACTGGAAATGTGCGGCATTGATCCAGATGAATATACAGGTTTTGCATTCGGCGTAGGACTGGAGCGGATTGCCTTGCTGAAATATGAAATCGACGATATGCGTCTGCTTTATGAAAATGATTTCCGCTTCCTGAAGCAGTTCTAAAACGGACATGCTGCCTGACGGCGGCACCACCATATATGAAAGTCAGCTGCTGTGCGTCTTTGGCGCTCCTACAGCTGCCGCCGTATTTGTAATTTGGGCTATCGCCCTGCTTATTCATACGGTCTAGCCTCTGATATCCATGAATTCGCTTATGCAAGCATGGCTCTTTCATGGCTGCCGTCCAGGACTTTCATAGTAAAAAGGATCAGATGCCAGAAAACCTGGCAAAGAGAAAGGAAAACTTACAATGAATACTTCATTATCATGGATAAAAGCCTATGTGCCGGATCTGGATTGCACGGCACAGGAGTACACAGATGCAATGACGCTTTCCGGAACAAAAGTAGAAGGATTTGAAAAACTGGATGCCGACCTTTCCAAGATCGTTGTGGGACAGATCGAATCCATCGTTCCTCATCCGGATGCCAACAAGCTGGTGATCTGCCAGGTCAATGTAGGAACCGAGACCGTTCAGATCGTTACCGGCGCTCCAAACGTAAAACCGGGAGAGTCCGGACAGAAGGTTGTTGTAGTATTAGACGGTGGCCGGGTATCCGGAGGCCATGACGGCAAGAAAGTACCGGGCGGTATTGAAATTAAAAAAGGAAAACTCCGCGGCGTGGAGTCCTGCGGCATGATGTGCTCCATTGAGGAGCTTGGCTCCAGCAGAGAGATGTACCCGGAAGCTCCAGAAGAGGGCTTATACTTCTTCGGAGAAGATGCAGATGTGAAACCGGGTGACGATGCCATTCACGCATTAGGCCTGGACGATGTAGTATTTGAATATGAGATTACTTCCAACCGTGTAGACTGCTACAGCGTTCTTGGTATTGCAAGAGAAGCAGCAGCCACTTTTGGAAAAGAATTTGTGCCTCCGGTGGTTACCAAAACCGGAAACAGCGAAGATGCCCATGATTACATCAAAGTCACCGTGGAAGATACTGATCTGTGTCCCAGGTACTGCGCAAGAGTGGTAAAGAACATTCATCTGGCACCCTCACCCAAGTGGATGCAGAGACGTCTGGCTTCCAACGGCATCCGTCCCATCAACAACATTGTGGATATCACCAACTACGTCATGGAAGAATATGGCCAGCCCATGCATGCTTACGATTATGACCAGCTTGCAGGACATGAGATCATTGTGCGCAGAGCAGCCCATGATGAAAAATTTGTGACCCTGGACGGCCAGGAGCGCACCATGGATGAAAATGTCCTGATGATCTGTGACAGTGAAAAGGCAGTAGGCATTGCCGGTATCATGGGCGGAGAAAACTCCATGATTACAGACAATGTAAAGACCATGCTTTTTGAAGCAGCCTGCTTTGATGGCACCAACATTCGTCTTTCCAGCAAACGTGTGGGACTGCGTACAGATGCTTCTGGAAAATTTGAAAAAGGACTGGATCCCAACAACGCTCAGGCAGCCATCGACCGTGCATGCCAGTTGATTGAAGAGCTGGGAGCCGGTGAAGTGGTAGGCGGCATGGCAGACGTTTATACCACGAAAAAAGAGCCGGTAAGAGTCAAATTTGAGCCGGAAAAAATCAATGCCCTGTTAGGAACCAATGTTTCTAAAGAGCAGATGCTGGCTTACTTTAAGAAAATTGAACTGGATTACGATGAGAAAACCAACGAAGTGATCGCACCCACCTTCCGCCACGACATTTTCCGTACCGCAGACCTGGCAGAGGAAGTAGCACGTTTCTACGGATATGCCAACATCCCAACCACCCTGCCGAAGGGAGAAGCAACCACCGGAAAACTTCCGTTTAAGATGAGAATCGAAGAGACCGCCAGAAACATTGCAGAATTCTGCGGGTTCTCCCAGGGCATGAGCTACTCCTTTGAAAGCCCCAAGGTATTTGACAAGCTGATGCTGGCCTCGGATGCCAAAGAGCGCCAGGCCATTACTATTTCCAACCCCTTAGGAGAGGATTTTAGCATTATGCGTACCATTTCCTTAAACGGAATGCTGACTTCTCTGGCCTTTAACTACAATCACAGAAACAAAAATGTGCGTCTGTATGAGCTTGGAAACATTTATATTCCCAAGGCACTGCCTCTTACTGAGCTTCCGGATGAGCGGATGCAGTTTACTCTTGGTATGTACGGAGAGGGTGACTTCTTTAACATGAAGGGTGTAGTAGAAGAGTTCTTTGAAAAAGTCGGATTAAAAGACAGAACCGAGTATGATCCTAAGGCAGGAAAGCCTTTCCTTCATCCGGGACGTCAGGCAAATATCGTGTACGACGGACAGGTTGTTGGATACCTTGGAGAGGTTCATCCTCAGGTGGCTGACAATTATGGAATCGGCGAGAAAGCCTATGTGGCGGTCTTAGATATGCCGTACATTGTAGAGAAGGCCACCTTTGACCGGAAATATACCGGAATTGCCAGATTCCCGGCAGTGACCAGAGACATCAGTATGGTAGTTCCGAAAGAGATTCTGGCCGGCCAGATTGAAGATATGATCATCCAGAGAGGCGGAAAGATCTTAGAGAGCTTCCAGCTCTTTGATATCTACGAGGGAGCGCAGATCCGTGCGGGTTACAAGTCCATGGCATATTCTGTGGTATTCCGTGCAAAAGACAAGACTCTGGAAGAAGCAGAGATTAGCGCTGCCATGAAGAAGATTTTAAACGGACTGTCTTCTATGGGAATTGAACTGCGTCAGTAATCAGATATGAAGATTTATATCATGCGGCATGGGCAGACGGACTGGAATAAGGCTGGCCGTCTCCAGGGCCGCTCCGATACCGATTTAAATGAACATGGAAAACAGCTGGCAAGGCTTACTGGGGAGGCTCTGAAAGGGCTCCCTTTTTCCTGTATTTTTACCAGTCCGTTAAAAAGAGCCAGGGAAACGGCCCTGCTGGCTGTTGGAGAACGTGCAGAAAATATTCCTGTCATCGCAGATCCCCGTCTTCTGGAGATCTGTTTTGGAACTTATGAGGGAACCATTCCGGATGCGGCGTTTCTGGATGTCTTTTTCCACCATCCGGAGCGTTATCAGGCACCTCCGGGAGGGGAGACTTTAGATCAGGTAGAGACGCGCACTGCAGACTTCCTTTCGGAGCTTTATCGCAGGCAGGATCTGCAGGAGAAGACGATTCTGGTTTCCACCCATGGCTGTGCCATGCGCGGCCTGATGAACAGTGTCAGCAAAAATTCAAGGGAGCATTACTGGGGAATGCAGCTGACACCAAACTGCGGCGTTTCCCTGATTGTGTATGAATATGGAAAAGCCCGTATTGAATGGGAAAACCGCACATTTTACGAAAAAGAAGTATGAGGAAAACGAGATGAAAACATCAGATTTTTATTATGATCTGCCGGAAGAGCTGATTGCCCAGGATCCCCTGGAAGACCGCTCTGGTTCCAGACTGCTGGTGCTGGATAGGCAGACCGGAAAGAGAGAACATAAGATATTCCGGGATGTGATTGACTACTTAAATCCCGGGGACTGCCTGGTGGTAAACAACACCAAAGTGATCCCGGCAAGACTGATTGGAAGCAAAGTGGGCACAGATGCCAAAATAGAAGTGCTGCTTTTGAAACGAAAAGAAGACAATATCTGGGAAACCCTGGTAAAGCCGGGAAAGAAATGCAAAGTTGGAACAAAAATTTCCTTTGGCGAGGGACTTCTTACCGGAGAAGTGGTGGACATTGTAGAGGAAGGAAACCGTTTGGTAAAATTTTCCTATGAAGGCATTTTTGAAGAAATCCTGGATCAGTTAGGCCAGATGCCCCTGCCTCCCTACATTCATCATCAGCTTCAGGATAAAAACCGGTATCAGACCGTGTATGCAAAACATGACGGATCTGCAGCAGCTCCTACGGCCGGTCTGCATTTTACACCGGAACTGCTGGAAAAGATCCGGGAAAAAGGAGTGAAAATTGCCCATGTGACCCTTCATGTAGGGCTTGGTACTTTCCGCCCGGTAAAAGTGGAAGATGTTACCGAACATCACATGCACTCGGAATTTTATATTGTAGAAGAGGATCAGGCAAAGCTCATCAATGAGACTAAACAGGCAGGAGGAAAGATTGTGGCAGTGGGAACCACCAGCTGCAGAACCCTGGAATCCGCCACTGGAGAGGACGGCATCTTAAAGGCAGGAAGCGGCTGGACGGACATTTTCATCTATCCGGGATATCAGTTTAAACTCATTGACCGTCTGATCACCAATTTCCATCTTCCGGAATCCACACTGGTGATGCTGGTGTCTGCACTGGCTGGAAAAGAAAATATTATGGCAGCATATAAAGAGGCAGTGAAAATGCGTTATCGGTTCTTCTCCTTTGGGGATGCGATGCTGATTTTGTAAACCGAAGGAGGCTTACGTTGGAGTATTCATTTTATGAGGTTCTCTGGTTTTACCTGATCTACTCTTTTGCGGGCTGGTGCGCAGAAGTCAGCGCGGCAGCCATTCAACGAAGAAAATTTGTCAATCGTGGATTTGTCAACATGCCGCTGTGTCCCATTTACGGGGCAGGAGCGGTGCTGTTCGCTATTTTTCTTCCGGAACTAAAAGGACATCTCTTTTTTATGTTTTTGGGGGGATCTGTTCTGGCATCTCTGACGGAGTTTTTTACAGGAACTCTTCTGGAAAAAACGTTTCACCGGAAATGGTGGGATTATTCCAATGAGAAGTTCAACTTCGACGGATATACCTGTCTGAAATATTCCACGCTCTGGGGAATTCTGGCAGTTTTGATGATTTATTTTGTCAATCCATTTCTTCAGGGACTTCTGATGCTGATTCCGCATTTCCTGCTGGTGATTGGAGGCTGGGTACTTCTGGCTCTTCTGGCATTGGATACCCTTGGAACCGCACTGGCTATCCGTGGACTGCAGAAAAAGCTGCAGCCGGTATCAGATCTTACAGAAAATATGAAAGAAATTTCCAGAGTTCTGGAAAATTCCATTACCAGACGGATTCAGAAGCGAATGGAAACTGCATTTCCAAACTTAAATCCTACAGAACTTTTGAAATCCAGGGCAGAAGTGGAAAAAACTTCTGGTGTTTTTGCAGAAGGCTGCTGCTTTTATAAGCTTGTGTACCTGTTTTTTCTGGGAGCTTTTCTTGGAGATCTGACAGAAACGATTTTCTGTTATATTACAACGGGAAGACTGATGAGCCGAAGCAGTGTGGTGTACGGACCTTTCAGCATTGTGTGGGGGCTTGGCTGTATGCTTTTAACCTGGATTTTGTACCGGTATAAAGACAAAAGCGACCGTTACTTGTTTGCCGCAGGCACACTTTTGGGAGGCGTTTTTGAGTATGTCTGCAGTGTGGTGACAGAAAGAATTTTTGGTACGATTTTTTGGGACTACAGCGGATTTACCTTTAATCTTGGAGGACGAATTAACTTGTTATTCTGCTTTTTCTGGGGGATTGCGGCGGTGGCCTGGTTCCGCCATGTGTATCCTCCTCTTTCTAAATTGGTGGAAAAACTTCCAGCAAAGGCAGGAAAAATCCTTGCCTGGGTGCTGATTGTCTTTATGATCTTTGATGCGGGGCTTTCCTCCCTGGCACTGTCCAGATACAATGAAAGAAATACCGCCCAGACGGAAGCAGCAGGAGCCAAAGCGCTGGAAGAATTTCCCCAGCTGAACGCTTTTTTGGATGCGCATTTTCCGAATGAGCGGATGGAAAAGATTTATCCCAATGCCAAACTGGTAGCAAATATGGATAAGAAGTAAGTTACATAAGGAAGTTTAGTTCTGCAGAGAAGCCAGATCTTTATAAAAGTCTGGATAACTGATATCTACACATTCCCTGCCAAGAATGGTGGTTTCGCCGGAAGCACATAAGGCTGCCACGGCAAAGGACATGGCAATGCGGTGATCCAGGAAACTGTCAATCACGGCGCCGTGCAGGGGGGTGCCACCGTGGATCACCATGCCGTCTTCAGTGGCATATACATCTGCGCCCATGGCTTTCAAGGCGTTTACCACCGTATCGATGCGGTTGGATTCTTTGACCTTCAGTTCCTGTGCATCTTTGATGAGGGTGGTGCCCTGTGCATGGGCAGCCAGTACGGCAAGAATGGGAATCTCATCAATCAGCGTGGGGATCAGATCTCCACCAATGGAAGCCGGTTTTAATTCAGAATATTTTACAAGAAGGTCACAGGAAGGTTCTCCGGAACCTTCTTTTTGATTGAGCAAAGTGATGTCAGCACCCATTTCCTGACACACCCGCAGGATGCCGTCTCTAGTGGGATTAATGCCTACGTTTTGAATGAGCACTTCCGAACCTGGCACCATGAGAGCTGCCGCGATAAAGTAGGCGGCGGAAGAGATGTCCCCGGGAACTTCGATTTTCTGTCCCACGAGGCGGGGAGCTGAGCAGATGGAAGCTGTGGTGCCTTCTGAGGAGACTTTAGCGCCAAAGGCGGAAAGCATCAGTTCTGTATGATTTCTAGAAAGCGCCGGTTCCGTAACACTGGTAATGCCATCAGCATAAAGACCTGCCAGAAGAATGGCGGATTTTACCTGGGCGGAGGCGACCGGTGACTGGTAGTGGATGCCTTTTAAGGAGGCGGGGGCGATTTTTAATGGAGCACAGCCATTTCCCTTTAAGCTGGTGATATTGGCACCCATCTGGGAAAGAGGGGTAATGATCCGTCCCATGGGACGCTTTTGGATGGAAGCATCGCCGTTTAACACGCTTTCAAAGGGCTGGCCGGAGAGAATGCCGGAGATCAGGCGGGTGGTAGTGCCGCTGTTTCCTGTATCCAACATGGAAGAGGGAGCCGAAAGCCCGTGAAGTCCTTTTCCATGAACCAGGATGCAGTCTTTTTTTTCTTCAATGGAAATGCCCATCTGGCGGAAGCATGCGATGGTGGAAAGGCAGTCCGCCCCTTTTAAAAAATGGGTGATTTCGGTGGTGCCTTCTGCCAGGGAGCCAAACATAACAGCCCGGTGGGAGATGGATTTGTCACCGGGGATGGTGACAGTTCCCTTTAAGGGTTTTACAGAAATCTGAGACATGGGGTGTCCCTCCTTTAACGTTCATAAATGGTATAGCGGTATTTTCGAAGAAGGTTGACGGCTTTTTTTAACGCCTCTTCTTCATAGAATTCTACATACAGAACGGCTTCTTCAAACTGCCGGTTGTGGACGATACCGATGTTTTTGATGCTGATGCCGTTGGTGGCGAGAATGGTAGCAAGGGCGGCAATGCCTCCCGCTTCGTCCACCATATCGCAGTATAGGCCAAAAGTTTTTGGCAGAGGCCCTGCGGCACCTTCAGGGATGGAATTGCGATATTCACGGGATTCCGCAAAGAGGTCATGGATGGCAGCGTCGTTGTGCTCTGACAGGGCAATCTTGGTGTCAATCAGGCTGTTGATGTATTCGTCCAGGACTTCAATGATGTTTTCACGGTTAGAAGAACAGATCTGCTCCCACATTTCCGGAGAAGAAGAAGCGATCCGGGTGATGTCCTTAAAGCCTCCGGCAGCCAGGGTTTTCATGGTCTGTTTTTCGGAATCTTCATTCCGTACAAGATTCACCAGGGAGGCGGCAATGATGTGAGGCAGGTGGCTGATGCCGGCGGTGGCAAAATCGTGTTCCTGGCAGGAGAGAATCATGGGAAGGGCCTTTAGGGAGCGCACCAGTTCCTGGTAGCGGGCCACTTTTTCTGGATCAATCCCAGGAGAGGGCGTCAGAATATAGTAGGCATTTTCCAGGAGAATCCGTTTTGCATTTTCGATGCCGCTTTTTTCAGAGCCTGCCATAGGATGTCCGCCGATGAACCAGTGATCCAGACCGTAGAAGGCGGCTTTTTCATGAATGCCGCTTTTTGTGCTGCCCACATCGGTGAGAATGGCAGAATCTTTCAGGTAGGGCTTTAAGAGAGGCAGGTAGGAAATGTTGTTTTCCACCGGTGCACATAAAAAGATGTAATCGCAGGCAGCAAATGCAGGACCAGGCTCGCAGGCCTCATCAATGATGCCGTTGGAAAGGGCGTAGTCCAGGGTTTTCTGGCTGCGGGTGTGTGCAAGAATATGAATATCTGGGTAGTAGTATTTTAAAGCCTGGGCAATGGAGCCGCCAATGAGACCAAGCCCGATAAAACCGGCACAAAGACCGTTCATAAAGAGAGTCCTCCTTTGACTGTTCATATCTGTTTATTCTACTATCTGGGGATGGAAAAGTCAACACTTTGACGCTTTAAAGTGAAATGGTATTTGAAAATGAAAGTTTGAAAACAAAGATGAGGGGCGTGAAGCTGGCACAGGGTGCTTTTCTGACGATACGCGTTTCCGGATTTCCTGACGGCTTTTTGATGGCTGTTCCTGGCGGAAACTCGCCTGCGGCTCATACAGTCCGCCAGGAACAGCATCAGCCGCCAGAAAATCTTGGGAAACGTCCGTGTATGTCAGAAAAAGCACTCCTGTACCAGCCCCGCGTACTTTTCCACTGATCCCATACTCCCCTGCCTTTTACTTTTTATGGAAAAGAATCTTTTGAAATGCATCTATTGCATGAAATATATACAAAATACATAAAATATCAAACAAAATAGAACTGAAAATGCAATTAAAAAATAAGAAACTATTCTGAAAGAAAAAGAAATATAGCAAAAATGAAT
>CAJMON010000025.1 GCA_905214955.1 uncultured bacterium | reverse complement strand
CAGAGACTGCGTTTTACGTTATACTTAAGATATCCAAAGAAGGAGAGTAAAACTTATGAAAAAAAATATATTTACAAAAGACAACCTGATTTTTTTCCTGATTCTCAATCTGGGACTGATCTTCACCGCAGTAGGAATTTCCATTTTTAAAACGCCCAACCATTTCGCATTTGGGGGAACCTCCGGTCTGTCCATCATACTGTCCACCCTTTTTCCACAATGGAATGTCGGTGTATTCATGTGGATCGTCAATGCAGTGCTGGTTGTGCTGGGATTTTTCTTCCTGGGAATCCATTCCATGGGCTGGACCATTTATTCCTCCTTTGCCTTGTCCTTTTTTGTCAGTGCCTGTGAATTTATTTACCCATTACAGGCACCACTGACTCATGATGTATTTTTGGAGCTGTGCTTTGCCGTTATTCTCCCCGCAGTTGGTGCTGCTATGGTATTTAATGTAGGTGCCTCTACAGGCGGTACCGATATTGTGGCTATGATCCTGCACAAATACACAAGCCTTGAGATCGGACGCGCCCTTTTGGTCAGTGACCTTGGAATCGTGCTTGTGGCAGCCTATCTTTACGGCGCACAGACCGGACTTTACTGTATCCTGGGCATGATCCTGAAATGCACCGTAGTAGACAGCGCCATTGAGAGCCTGAACCTTCGAAAGGTCTGTACCGTAATCTGTAAGTATCCGGACGAAGTAGAGGCTTTCATTATCAATGATCTTCACCGTTCTGCTACTGAGCAGAAGGCTTTCGGCATTTACACAAAAACGGAGCAGAAGGTGCTGATGACCGTTCTCACCAGAAGTGAGACCAACCGTCTTCGTATTTACCTGCGCCATCTGGATCCCCATGCTTTTATCACCATTGTAAACAGCAGTGAAATTATCGGAAAAGGGTTCCGAAGTATTTAAATGCCAGAAATCAGAATAGTGTAATTATCAGTCATAATAAGGGTGGTATTTTTCTCTCTGAAGCATTATAATGATATGACACAAATTTATAATGACTTGAAGGGGGAACTATGAAAAGTACGGTTTCAACGGGGAAAGACAACTTTTACCCGCAGATTTTCCGGCTGGCAATTCCGATCATTATCCAGAATCTGCTCAGCGCGGCAGTAAATTCAGCTGACGTGATCATGCTGAATTACGTAGGTCAGTCTGCTATCTCGGCAGTATCTCTGGCCGCCAATTATTCCAATATTTTGTTTATGGTTTATTACGGACTGGGAACAGGAGCGTCCCTTTTGTGTTCCCAGTATTCCGGCAAAAAGAACTTCCAGGCCATCCATGCAGTCGAAGGAATTGCCCTTCGTTTTTCCGTGGCAATATCCATTCTGGTGGCATTGGTGGCCTTTACTATGCCCCAACGGATGATGACCCTTTTTACATCTGACAGGGAACTGATTGCCATCGGCTCATCCTATCTGCGGATCATGGGAATCACATACATCTGCTGGGGAATTTCGGAAATTTACCTGGCGGTTCTTCGAAGCATCGGGCGTGTTACCGTCAGCATGGCCCTGAATATGCTGGCATTTATCCTGAATGTTTTGCTCAATGCCACTTTTATTTTCGGCCTGTTCGGGGCGCCGCGTCTTGGAGCTACCGGTGTTGCCATTGCAACTGCGCTTTCCAGACTGATCCAGCTGATTGCCTGCCTGATTGTTTCTTTCTTAAGCAAGGATGTGAAATTAAATCTTGCTTACATGTTCCTTAGAAGCAAGGTACTGCTGAATGATTTTATCCGGCTGTCACTTCCGGCACTTGGAAATGACCTGTCCTGGAGTGTTGCCTTTTCCATGTACTCCGTAATCTTAGGACACCTTGGCACAGACGCGGTTGCCGCCAATTCCCTGGTAGTAGTGGTGCGAAATATCGGCTCTGTATTCTGTTTTGCCATTGCAAGCGCAGGAACCATTTTGCTGGGACAGATTATGGGACAGGGGAACCTGGAAAAATCCAAACGATATGCTTCCAGAATGCTTCGCCTGACGGTAATCACAGGGGCTGTGGGCGGTCTGATTGTTCTTGCAGTCACGCCCTTTGTCCTGAGATTTGCATCTCTGAACGAGACTGCCATGCATTATCTGAAATATATGCTTCTTATCAACACCTACTACATTATGGGTTCTGCAGTCAATACTGCGCTGATCGCCGGTGTGTTCCGAGCCGGAGGGGATACTAAGTTCGGTCTGATCTGTGACACTATAGACATGTGGGTATACGCCGTACCCCTTGGCTTTTTCGCCGCATTTGTCCTGAAGCTTCCTGTGCTGTGGGTATATTTCCTTTTGTGCACCGACGAATTTGTGAAATGGCCCTGGGTATTTCGCCATTACCGAAAAGGCACCTGGGCAAAAAATATAACACGAGACGATCTGTTTGAATAAAACAAGGAAAAGGCAGCCGGAGTATATGATCCCGGCTGCCTTTTCCTTAGATTTCCACAAGAATTCCCTTTTCCTTATCATAGTGGCAGTACTTTCCGGTGCCAGAAATAAAGGGCTGATAAGTATCTGTGCGGGTATCCTTCACATACACGATTCCGGTGGCGATCATCTCCACCAGAGAAAAGCGTTTGCTTAAACTGGAAATCCACGCATAAGTCTTATTGCTGTCAGAATCTGCAGCTACCAGACTGTAACCCTCATCGCATGGCTTCAGGGTGAAATAAATCTTCTCCGGCTTGGTGCTCTCCTTAAATACCTGGCTGGCAATGTAGGAAGAAAAATGCTTCTCTACAAATTCCTGGAAAGAGTGGAGGGTATAAACTTCTCCGCTTACTTCATCCGTAATCCTGTCTCCGCGCTGCAGTCTTGCCTTGATCAGGGACAATGTTTCAATAGTCCAGTTGATAAAGGAAATGCTGCTGTAGGTCATGCTCTCCAGAAGCTGGTCGATCAGTTTCTTTGTCAATACGTTTGACTTGGTTGCTTCGTTAAAAAGTTCTTCATTCATAATCCGCGCCCTCCATAGTATAAGATGGTAATTGATAATTTTATTATAAGAGCCTAAGCTCAAAAAAGCAATAAGTTGCCCCATTCTTTCTATATATCATTTGCCTTTCCTGAAAAATCGTGGTATCATCTATAGCAGTATTATTCAAACAAACAGACGCGGAAAGGAAAATTTTATGGAAAAACACCATCACCACGAGAGAAGTACATTCTCCGGGAAACTGGGCTTTGTACTTTCTGCTGCCGGAGCCTCGGTAGGACTGGGAAATATCTGGAGATTCCCCTACCTGGCAGCCAAATACGGCGGCGGCATTTTTTTACTGATCTACATCATTCTGGCACTCACCTTCGGCTACTCCATGATCATTGCGGAAACAGCCCTTGGACGCATGACCCGCAAAAGCCCAGTAGGCGCTTTTGGCAAATTCGGCAAATCCAAATGGCTGTCCTTCGGCGGATGGATCAACGCCGTTATCCCCATCCTGATCGTACCGTATTACTCGGTAATCGGCGGATGGGTTATCAAGTATCTCATTGAATATGTAAAAGGCAACAGCCAGAAGCTGGCAGAAGACGGATATTTCTCCGCCTTTATCTCAGACGGAACCTCCACAGAGATCTGCTTTCTTGTATTTGCCCTTTTGACACTGGCAATTATTTTCGCAGGTGTCCGAAACGGAGTAGAACGTGTGTCCAAATTCATGATGCCGATCCTGGTATTTTTGTCCGTGCTGATCGCCATCTACTCGGTTACAAGACCTGGTGCCTTGGCTGGCGTGAAATATTTTCTGGTTCCCAACCCGGCTAACTTTTCCTGGATGACCGTGGTCGCAGCCATGGGACAGATGTTTTATTCTTTGTCCATTGCAATGGGAATCCTGGTCACCTTCGGTTCTTATATGAAACGAGACGTGTCCATCGAAGGCTCCACCACAAATGTGGAGATTTTTGACACCGCCATTGCCATTATGGCAGGCCTGATGATCATTCCGGCAGTCTTTGCATTTTCCGGTGGAGATCCGGATACCCTGCAGGCTGGTCCGGCGCTGATGTTCATTACCATCCCCAAGGTTTTTGCCAACATGGGATTTGGAACGCCAATTGGAATCATTTTTTTCCTGCTGGTACTGATGGCAGCTCTGACAAGCTCCATTGCCCTTACGGAAAGTGCCGTATCCACTTTCCAGGACGAGCTGAGATGGCCGAGAAAAGGTGCAACGGTAATCGTAGGCATCATCATGGTTATTCTTGGAAGCCTTTCTTCCCTGGGATACGGACCGCTGGCATTTGTGAAGATCATTGGCATGCAGTTCCTGGATTTCTTTGATTTCCTCACAAATTCGGTCATGATGCCTATCGCTGCATTTGCAACCTGCATTCTGATTTCCAGAGTCATCGGTGTTGGCAAAATTGAAGAGGAAGTGGAAGCAGACGGAGGATCTTTTAAAAGGAAAAAAGTCTTTCGTTTTATGATCCGGTATCTCTGCCCGATTTTTACTGTGATCATTCTGCTCAGTTCCGTGGCAAATGCATTCGGCTGGATTTCCATGTAAACGGAGCTGACTTCGGACAAAAGATACCGCAAAGCAGAGCGTGCAGATTGCGGGAACGATTTTTGATATATGCTCTAACACAAAGGAGAAAATTATGTTCAGAGAAATTGGTGAAGAAAGAACATTTAACGGGATTCTAAAACAGATCATCGAGAACATCCAGAAGGGAACCCTGAAAGCCGGGGCGGCACTTCCCGCGGAGCGGGTTATGGCAGAAGCCATGGGCGTATCCCGCTCGGCAGTCCGGGAAGTGCTCCGTGCGCTGGAGCTTCTTGGAATTGTGGAATCTGTTCCTGGTGGCGGCAATTACATTACTTCAGATCTTGACAACTGGCTCATCGGCCCGCTGTCCATCCTTTTCCAGTTAAACAACAGCTATCCCATTCAGAACCAGCAGCTTCGCGCCGCACTGGAGCGGGAATGCGCGGTTCTTGCAGCGAAGAAATGTACGCCCCTTGACGCAGCAGAGCTGCTGATAATCCTCACAAGGCTGGACGGTTCAGAGGATGAAAAAACCAGAGGGGATCTCGACAAGGAGCTTCATCACAAAATTGCCAAAATTGCAGACAATCCTATGCTTTACAGTGTTCTTTCCGCCGCTGATCAGCTGATCGAATCCAGCATTTTCGGAACAAGAGATTACATCATGCTGAAAAACCAGTCTGTCAAAGATGTGGATGATCAGCACAGAAGACTGGTGCACGCCATTATAAACGGTGACGCCAAGGAAGCGGAGCACTGTATGTCTGAGCATATGCAAACCATCGAGAAATATATGCTTGAAATGCAAAAAGAGCGGTAAAAACCGCCCCTTTTGTTCTGAGTAACTGACAGTCAGAGATTTTCCCCCGGCTGTCAGTTTTTCTTTTTGTAGATCAGATAAGAATAGAAAATAATTTCCCAGCACCAGAAAAAGGAGTCCAATCAGCAGCATCATTACCATGGCCATACTGATCTTTACGCCAAGGGCAATGAGATAAGTAGCACCGCTCATCAAAATAGAGAGCACCGGTTTTTCGAAATGTCAATATGAAAATAAATTCTGGAATTTCGAAGATGGAGCCGTCTAAATTGTTGCTGCGGACTTTACTGCTGACAGTGATTTTGCCTTGTAATTCCTGCCCATATCCTATATACTCATTTATCATACTTTGTAACTATTTGGCACTTTCCCAGTTACGGGAAATATTCCCTTGCTAAATCGTTACCATGATTTGGGGGCAAAAAATGGACACCATTTATCGAATTGCAATTTGTGATGATGAAGCGGCAGATCGCGCCTTCCTTTCCTCCCTTGTGAAAAAGTGGGGCAGTGCAAAGGAAGCGGCGGTGCGTGTTCGCGAATTTACTTCTGCGGAGAATTTTCTTTTTCATTACGCTGAGAATAAAGAATATGACATCCTTCTTCTGGATATTGAAATGGGAGACATGGACGGCATTTCCATGGCGAAAAAGCTGCGTCAGGACAACCATACCATCCAGATTGTGTTTGTCACCGGATATTCAGATTATATTGCAGAAGGATATGAGGTGGAGGCACTTCATTATCTATTGAAACCTCTGAAGGAAGAGAAGCTTTTCACAGTTCTGGACCGTGCAGCCCGTAAGCTTTCCGCAAATGAGAAAGTTCTGACTCTCACAAGCGGCGGGGAAATGGTGCGGTTTCCACTTAATCAGCTGCGGTATGCAGAAGTTTACAGAAACTATGTAACCCTGCATGAAATCAGTGATTTTACCCTGAAAATGACTCTTGGGGAACTGGAAAAACACCTGGATTCCCGTTTTTTCCGGGCAGGACGTTCCCTGATTGTCAACCTTACCCGGATCAGCCGTGTCACCAGAAAAGAAATTTATCTGCAGGATGGAATGGTTCTTCCTCTTCCAAGAGGTGTCTATGAGAAGCTTAACCGGGCCATTATAAATATGGAGTGAATGCACAATGGGATTTTTTTCGAAAAGAATGGATAAGAAGCTTGCCGTTTATCAGCAGGAACTGATCCAGACACACTATCAGGAAGTGGACAATATGTATCGCCAGATCCGGGGCTGGAGACACGACTACCGCAATCACATCCAGACCATGAAGGCCTATGCGGCGGCAGAAGACTGGGAAGCCATCCGGCATTATCTGGATCTGCTGGATGAGGATCTGACGACTGTGGATACCGTAGTCAAAACAGGAAATCCTATGGCAGATGCAATCTTAAACTCAAAAATCTCCCTGGCAAGGTCAAAGGAGATTCAGGTGATTGCAGATGCCGATATTCCGGTGAAGCTGAAATCTTCGGAGATCGATCTGTGCTGTATTATCGGAAACCTTTTTGACAATGCCATTGAGGCCAGCCTGGCGCTTCCCAAAGAGCAGCGGATCATTCGCATCTATATGGACATGAAAGGCACCCAGCTATACATTTCCTTTACCAATTTTACCGCTGGAAAGAAAATGAAAAAGGAGGGAAATCTGTTTAAAAGCACCAAAGGGGAAGGGCACGGTCTTGGCCTGATCCGCATTGATGATATCGTGAAACGTCTGGACGGATATATCAACCGCAACAGTGAGGATGGGGCTTTTACTACGGAGATTTTGATTCCGCAGGTATAAAAGCAGGGCACCTTATTTTTCCTTAAAATACTGCAGGTAAAACGTAACTTTACAATTCATCACCCCGATTAACAATTCGTCCCCGGTTTGACCCGGGGACATTTTTTCTGGTAAAATAATGAAAAAACCCAGAAAGGTACTCTTTATGTTTACAAAAAGCAACTCCACTCCTAAATATAACACCTTCCAAAACATTGGCTTTATGATCCGTCTGGCCTGGAATTCAGATGAAAAAATGGTTCTTGTACTTTGCCTTCTGATTGCACTTTTGTCAGTGGCGCAGAACCTGATCGATCTGTACATTTCCCCCGTGATCCTGGACGCCGTGGAAAACCATGTGCCTGTCATCCGGCTGCTTTTTACTATTGCAGGCTTTGCGATTGCCAGCATGGCCGTATCCGCTGCGCTGACCTACGCCAGGCAAAATTCCAGTCCCGGGCGCATCAGTGTCCGCTGTGAAATCGTCAACCTTCTAAACCGTAAAGCAGCCACCACCGCCTACCCAAACCTGGAAGACAACCGCTTTTTAAAACTGCTGGAAAAGTCAAATGAATACACCAACTGTAACCAGGAAGCAGCCGGAGCCATATGGGAAACCCTTACCTTACTGCTGATCAATCTTACCTGTTTCTTTCTTTACGGCAGCCTTCTGACCCAGGTTCAGCCAGTCCTGATCCTGGTGATTCTTGCCACTTCCGGGACCAGCTATTTTCTCTCCAGACATCTGGACAGCTATCGATATACCCACCTGGATGAGGAAGCAGAATATGCGAAACGGATGCTGTATCTTCTGAATCAGGCAAAGGACTTCGGCGCTGCAAAGGACATTCGGATCTTCGGGCTTCGCACCTGGCTGGAGGAACTGTATGAGAAAAATCTGGAAGCTTTTCTTGCCTTCCACAGGAAGGCGGAAGGGGTATACCTCTGGGCACGGATTGCAGATGTTATTCTCACCTTTTTGCGAAATGGAACCGCTTATGCATTCCTGATCTATCTGGTATTTCAGCAGGAGATGGATGTGCCGGCATTCCTTTTATTGTTCACCGCAGTAGATGGATTTTCCAGCTGGGTTCTTGGAATTCTGGATGGATTTCGCACCTTGCATAAGCAGTCCCTGGATATTTCCACTATCCGTGAATGCCTGGATTACCCGGAAATTTTCTCCTTCACGGATGGAATTCCCCTGAAATGGGAGACTCAAAAGAGCTATGAAATCCGCCTTGAGCATGTGTTTTTCCGCTATCCAAATGCCTCAGAGGACACCTTAAAAGACATCAATTTCACCCTTCATCCAGGAGAAAAACTAGCAATGGTAGGCTTAAATGGAGCTGGAAAAACCACATTGATCCGGCTGATCTGCGGCTTTTATGATCCTACGGCAGGCCATGTTTTGTTAAATGGAACGGATATCCGTACCTATAATCGTACGGATTATTACACGTTCTTTTCCGCAGTATTTCAGGAATTTTCCCTGCTGGCAGCAACTGTGGCAGCAAATGTCGCACAGACAGAGGATGAAATAGACCAGAAACGAGTGGAAGATTGCCTGGAAAAAGCCGGACTTCGCGCAAAAATCAAGTCCCTTCCCAGACAATATGAAACCTGTCTGAACCGGGAGGTTTATGAGGATGCAGTGCTTTTTTCCGGCGGGGAAACTCAGCGGCTTATGCTTGCCCGTGCCCTATATAAGGATGCTCCCTTTGTGATTTTAGACGAACCTACCGCAGCACTTGATCCCATTGCGGAAGCAGATATTTACGGCAAATACAACGAAATGACACAGGGAAAATCCTCTATTTTTATTTCCCACCGTCTTGCTTCCACAAGGTTCTGCGACCGGATCCTTATGCTTGGCGACGGCAAAATCCTGGAGGAAGGAACCCACGAAGAGCTCCTTAACCTTGGGGGAAAATACGCCCAGCTGTATGAGATTCAAAGCAAATATTACAGGGAAAAGACGGAAATGAACCATACTGATATGAGTAAATTTACAGATAGAGAGCAGACTAAATTCGTTTACAGGAAAGGAGAGGGCAGAAATGTCTCAGAATAAACAACGTTTATCCTGGCTGGAAATGCTGAAAGTCAACCAAAGAGCCTACCTGCTCTTTTACAAAAGGTATCCCCGGATGATTCTTTCCCGCTTTGCCCTGATTATCTGGAAAGCGCTGACGCCGTATGTGGGCATCTATTTTTCCGCCCTTATTATTGAAGAACTGGCAGGGGCAAAGAACCCTGGACGGATTCGTTTTCTGGTGCTTCTTACCTTATTTTTGATAGCTGCAGGCAGCCTTGTAACGGCTCTTCTGGAAAAATGGAAGAACGTTCAAAGCGCTGGAATGTGGCTGAAGATCAAGAAAATTTTGTCCGAGAAGCTGTTTGAAACTGACTATGTAAATTTGAATGAAACGAAAAATATGGAGTTGTATTCTGCCATCTGCCAGAACCACAACAGCGCTGGCTGGGGCCTTTATCGCACTCTGGAAGACTGCGAAGCCCTGTGCCAGACGGTGATAGTGATCCTTGGCGGCGCCTCCCTGACCCTTTCCCTTTTCACAAGCCAGGTACCGGAAAGTGCAGGGAAATATACCATTTTAAACAATCCGTTATTTGTGATTTTAATCGCTTTGATTATGCTGGCAGTCACCTGCATTTCGCCTGTACTTGCAGGAAAAGCTGGACGCTATCTGACCAGCCTGGCAGATATCCATAACCTTGGAAACCGTATGTTTTCCTATTACGGACATCTTGGATATGACACCAAAAAAGCGGCAGATATGCGCATTTACAGACAGGATAAAATCTGCGAAAAATATAATTTAAACAAAGAAAGTACCTTTGGTTCCAGAGGGGTGTTTGCCAGATACCAGAAGGGTCCTGTGGGATTTTATCTTGCCGGGGCTTCGGCAGTGTCTGGGATTTTCACCGGAATCGCCTATGTTTTTGTGTGCCTAAAAGCGTGGGCGGGAGCCTTTGGACTGGGTGCAGTTACCAGATACGTTGCTTCCATCACCAGGGTTTACGGCGGGATTTCCACCCTGATCACGACAATGGAGGATATGCGAAGCAATGCCGCTTTTTTGAATATGGTATTTGAGTTTCTGGACATTCCGGATCACATGTATCAGGGCAGTCTGACGGTTGAAAAGCGAAATGACCGCAAATATGAGGTGGAATTTCGCAATGTGTCTTTTCAGTATCCGGGAAGCCAGGAATATGCCTTAAAGGATGTGAACATAAAGTTTGAAATCGGCAAAAAGCTGGCTGTGGTAGGTATGAATGGAAGCGGAAAAACGACCTTTATCAAGCTTCTTTGCCGTCTGTATGATCCTACAGAGGGGGAAATTCTGCTCAATGGAATCGATATCCGAAAGTACAATTACCGGGAATATATGACGATCTTTTCCGTGGTTTTCCAGGATTTCAAACTGTTTTCCCTGCCTCTTGGAGAGAATGTGGCAGCCAGAACAAATTATGACAGAGAACTGGTTACAGAAGCCCTTGAAAAAGCCGGATTTAAGCAGCGTCTTGCCAAAATGCCCCATGGCCTTTCTACCTGTTTATACAAGGAGTACACCGAATCCGGAGTGAGCATTTCCGGCGGGGAAGCCCAGAAAATTGCTATCGCAAGAGCCCTCTATAAGAATGCTCCCTTTATCATTCTGGACGAACCAACCGCTTCCCTGGATCCTGTAGCGGAAGCCGAGATCTACGAGAAATTTGCCGAAATTGTCGGTGACCGCACCGCCATCTACATCAGCCACCGCCTGTCCTCCTGCAAATTCTGCGACAAAATCGCCGTTTTCCACCACGGCACCATCGTCCAGACTGGCACCCACCAGTCCCTCCTCACCGACCAAACCGGCATCTACCACACCCTCTGGCAGGCCCAGGCACAGTATTATACATAGACATTGCAGGATTTTTGCTTTATTTTTGTATTCATTTCGTTACAATACGGTTACATTTCCACATTCAAAACAATGTATAATAAAACCCAGATGGCCCACAGCCATCCCTCTGCATAAATGCAACACTTAGAAAGGAACACCCACGAAAAATGAAAGCCAGAATCCTTGTAATAGAAGATGAAATCGCGATCAATGACCTGCTGTGCATGAACCTGGAGGTGACAGGGTATGAGACGGTGAGCTGCTTGGATGGAAACGAGGCAAGCGACACCATCCGCCAGGATCATAACTTCCAGTGCGCCCTTGTGGACATTATGCTCCCAGGCAAAGACGGCTACGCCCTTTTGCCAGAGCTGAAGCGCTTCGGCATCCCCGTCATTTTCCTCACCGCCAAAGCCGACCTGTCAAGCAAAGTAAAAGGCCTGAAAGAAGGAGCTGAAGATTACATTGTAAAGCCCTTCGAAATGCTGGAAGTCATGGTGCGCCTGGAAAAAGTACTGGAGCGCCACGGCAGCACCCAGGAGCAGCTTCAGATTGACGATGTCATCATTGACACCGTAAGCCACACCGTCACCAAAAACGGCGAAGAAATTTACCTGAAACCCATGGAATACAACTGCCTGATGATGTTCGTGAAAAGTCCTAACAAAGCCCTTTCAAGAGAACAGCTCCTTTCCGGCCTCTGGGGCGTGGAATTTGAAGGAGAAACACGCACCGTAGATGCCCACGTAGGCCGTATCCGCAAAAAGCTGGGCTGGCAGGACAAGATCAAAACCATCCCCCGCATCGGCTACCGACTGGAGGTGGAGCTTTGAAGCTGTTTACCAAAATCTTTCTCCAGGTGACCTGTGTGATCCTGATTTTATCCTCCGCCATTTTTTTCTATACCACCTGCCGCTGGAAAGATCAGAGTCTGCAGGACATCAACAGCTATGAATGGAACAAATTTCAGACCAGTCTTTCCCAGATGGAAAAACAGCTAAGGATCGCAGGCAGCCAGTCAGATGCCTCCGATCCCGACCTTCAGGAAAAAATACTGGTCTACTCCTTTCGCCACGTTTTTCACGATTCCGCCGCTTTATACTGCGATGGAAAAGAGCTTTACAACGGAACCTCCTATGAATTTGAGGCAGAAACCATCAGGAAATTGACAGCAGAAACCCTTCTTCAGAAAAAGCTTTCCGCATTTTATGATTATGATCCTGTCATCAGCAAAACAGATGGTAAAACCCTTCTTTTGTATTCCTATTCCTCCACAGAATACACAGGGGAAGAGAACTATCAGATCGTCACCTACAAAGACATCACCGATGTGTTGAAACGCAGCCAGATCCTGTTTTTCCAGGCAGGCGCACTGACCCTTGGCCTTCTTCTTTTCACAGGCTTCCTTTTTTTTTTCAGCCTGAAAAAGATCATGGCGCCTCTTACCAAACTGAACGAAGCCGCCCTCTGCATTGCGGACGGAAACTACGATATCCAGGTTCCACAGAACGGAAACACCGAACTGGCACAGGTGGGAAAAAGCTTTAACCAGATGACTGCCAAAATAAAAGAGCAGATTGAAAGTCTCTCCGCCGTCAACCAGGCCCAGAGGCAGCTTCTTGGCAGCCTGGCCCACGAGCTGAAAACTCCTATGACCGCCATCATCGGCTACGCAGACACCCTTCTCACCGTCCGCCTGTCAAAGGAGCGGCAGGAGAGAGCACTGACCTATATTGGAAACGAATGCCGCCGGCTTTCCAGGCTTTCCGTAAAAATGCTGGAGCTGACCGGACTGTATGAAACCGGGGAATCCCAGCTTACCCTTCAGGAGGTTCCGGTAGCGGATTTCCTGGATGAGGCCCGGAAACTGACTCTATACCGTCTTCAGGAAAAAAATCTCCATCTGGAAATTTCCTGCAATCCAGAGAATTTGAAAAAGACCTTCGACAAAGACCTGATGCTCAGTGTCGTCACCAACTTTATCGACAACGCAGTCAAGGCTTCGGAAGAAAATTCCAGAATTCTGCTTCACGCTACAAATGACCGACTTACTGTACAGGATTTCGGAAAAGGAATCCCCCCGGAGGACTTATCAAAAGTAACCGACGCCTTTTACATGGTAGATAAATCCCGTTCCCGGGCAAATGGAAGCGTAGGCCTTGGTCTTTCCCTCTGCCAGAAAATCGCAGATCTGCACGGCTATCAGATGAAAATTGAAAGCACGGTAGGAGAGGGAACGAAGGTTTCTGTTTTATGGTGATATCATTCTCACTAATTACATCTCGGTTACAACTTGCGGAAGATTCGATGCTTAAACAGGCGCTATCATCTATACCAGAACGTGACCTGAAAAATGTCCCCGGCCATCCGCCGATTCCCCTAAAGCATGTTTGGAAAAAATTTCCGCAGCCTGTAACTTACATTCTGCAAAATTTTTCCAAACTCCTCACATTTTTCAGTCACGCTCGGATAAATGGCAATGCTTCCCTATGCAGTGTTGCCATACAGGAAGGGAGAACTTACCAAATATGAGAAAAAACATAGAAAAAATAATCGGCCTTACCCTTTGTGTAGGAATGCTCACCGGATGCGCCAAGACCCCCGAATCTTCTCTTGTAAAGCCAAAAGGGAGCAGTGCCATGGACGCCTACAAAGAAGCAGATGACAGTGTGGACATGGTAGAAAATAACACTGCTTCTGACGAAGCAGCTGCAGACTCAAACAGCGCAGCCTCCGAAAATGACAGCATCAATGACAGCAATAACAGCAGTTCTGCCGCCTCCGCTGCCAAGACCACCATCCGCGACCTGATCAATGCGCCGCAGACCTACAAAAGCCAGGTCACAGACGACAGCGCCAAGCTGGTGGTAAACACAGACGCTACTGTGGAAATCCCGGATGTGGACAAAATATCCGCCATTTCCGTAACCCCGGCAGAGGTTACCCAGGATCTTCTGGACCGCATCACGGACGCCTTCTTTTCCGATGCCACCCTGTACACTGCAGACAGCTATTACGTCCAGACCAAAAGCGAGATCAAAGAGATTTTGGATGGATTGAAGGAGGATGTGGCAAACGGAAATCTGGATCCCAATAACTGGGGAACAGATGATGACGGAAATTATATCTACGATATTTATGCGGATATTGAATACTGGGAATCAGAATATGAAACAGCCCCGGAAGCCAAAACCTTGGTGGAAGGAAGACCGGTGGCAGGCGTCGCGTCCCAGGCCTCTGATGGACAGATTATGGAAGAGAATTCCTTTTCAGGCGTAGCAGTCATGAATGACGGTTCCAAATATTACTATAAAACTTATTCCAGCGGCTCGGATACTCTTGCTGTCAGGATCAAAAAAACGGCGAAGGCAGGCGGCGAAGCACTTCCAACCGATACAAGCTGGTTTGATTATACAGACAGCAACGGTTTCCAGAAACCCACAGAGGAATCCATCGGCCTTTCACTTGAGAATGCCAAAAAACTGGTACAGGAAAAAGTAGATAAAATGGGGATTACCGATCTGCAATGTACTGGATGGGATTATGCTGTGTGTACTAATCTGGAAGATGACAACACTTTAAGCAACATTGGAACAGGATATCATATTTACTACAACCGTGTCATAAATGGAGTTCCCATAACCCAGACAATGGATTCCGGCGGCAATCTGGAGGACATGGACAGTACCATGGAAACCTGGTCTTATGAAAGTCTGGAGTTTTTTGTAGATAAAGATGGGATCGCATCGGTGGCTTACCGTGATCCTTACATCATCGGAGAAACCAAAACAGAGAATTTAAGCCTCCTTCCTTTCAGTGAGATCATGAAAACCTACGAAAAAATGATGGTGGTCACAAACGCCGACAACATGGAATACGAAAATTCCAGGGTCTATGACATCAACCGGATCGTCCTTGGCTATGCCAGAATTTACGAGCCTTCCAAAGATGCTCACACAGGACTTCTGGTCCCTGTCTGGGATTTCTTCGGAACCAGAAAAACAGAAACCGAGTATGACGGGGAATCCTATTCCGACACAACCGATTACCCTACCTGGAGCTATCTTACCATCAATGCAGTAGACGGAAGCATTATCGATCGCAGCCTGGGCTACTGATATGAAACAGGTATTTGGAATTGTCCGCTACAATTTCTTCGGCTTTTTCCGAAATCCCAAGGTGATTTTTACTTTTCTCCTGGAATTTGTGCTCAGCTTCCTGCTCACCGGAAGGATTATGATCGTCATGGAAACCTACGACACTCCGGTGCAGGCCATTGAGCCGTTCCTGTGGACCTTCGGAGATGGGACTGCGGTGCTTTTAAGCTCCCTGCTTTTGCTCCTTTTGTTCTCAGACCTGCCCAAAATGACGCCCGTCACCCCCTACCAGCTGATCCGCACCACCAAGAAAAAATGGCTGTTTGGGCAGTTTATCTACGTCACCCTGGTGACCATTTTGTACACAGTGCTTATGCTTCTTTTTACTTCTGTGCTGTGCATGCAGAACAGTTATCCCGGCAATCTGTGGAGCGAAACCGCCGCCATGCTTGGCTATTCCAGCCTTGGCAAAAACCTGCAGGTGCCGTCCACTGTAAGAGTTATGGAAAGCATTTCCCCCTATGGATGCATGCTGCAGGTTTTCCTTTTGCTTTTTTGCTATTCTTTGACCTTAAGCTTTGTGATTCTTGTGGGAAATCTTTATAAGGGAAAAACAAAGGGCATGATCTTTGGGCTGTTTTACAGCGTGTACGGATTTCTGCTGGATCCCAAGGTGCTGGCAGTGATTTTCCATAAGGAAGACTACGAAATGTACCAGATGAATGTGCTGGTCAGTTGGATCAGTCCGCTGAACCAGGCGGTGTACGGAAAACACAATTTTGGCTATGACGCGCTGCTCCCCACCATCTGGCAGTCCTGCCTGTTTTTCCTGTTTTTTCTTGTGCTTCTTGCTTTTCTTGCCCTTTTTAAAATGCGAAAATACCAGTTTGAATTTCTTGGAGAAAAGGCATGAGTTGCGGAAGGGAGGACAATAATGACAGGTGAAATGAAACGCATGCTCACAGGAAAAAGCTTTCTGTCAGCGTGGCTCATTGCCTGCCTTTCCCTTGCGGCAGGCGCATCTTACCCTAACCTGAAAAAAGTTCTGGAATGCGGCACCTTCCTCCGGCTTCTGAACGGTTCCCTGGAAAGCCAGGTTCTGTCCTTTGCCATTCCGGTGGCGGCTGTATTGCCATGGAGCGATTCCTTTTTGCAGGAATACAAAAGCGGCTTTCTAAAGGCAGTGCTGCCCAGAACCGACCGGAGACGTTATGTGGAGGGAAAAGTATTTTCCGTTGTGATGTCCGGATTTCTGGTCTGGATATTTGCAGTGGTTGCCATGCTTTTTGTCAGTTTTGTTATATTTTATCCCATGGAAGAAAGAGGCAGTTTCCCAAAAGAGCTGCTGCTTGAGCTGATTCAAAAGGCCCTTCGGGTTGGAATTACTGGAAGCATTCTCAGTACTTTCGGCGGTATTTGCGCAGTTCTTGGAAATTCCCCTTATATGGCATATGGAATTCCCTTTGTCACCTATTATTTTGGAATCATTCTCCATGAGCGTTACTTTAAGGAGCTGAGCTGGTTTTACCCGGTAGAATGGATCCAGGCAGCCGGAGACTGGGGATCGGAGAAAGATGGGTTGTGGTTATTTTTGTTATTATTTCTTCTTGTGCTGATTCCTATTTTGGGAGGTGTATTATATGAAAAAATCCAGGAAATCTGAAGCTGCCTGCGTGCAGATCCGCCAGGTAACCAAACGCTTCGGCGAAGACCTGGTTCTAAAAGAGGTCAATCTTACCCTGAACTGCGGACAGGTTTACGGCATTGTAGGAAACAATGGTTCCGGCAAAACCGTGCTGATGAAGTGCATCTGCGGTTTCCTCCCCGCCACCACAGGAACCATCCATGTGTTCGGAAAACAGATCGGCAGGGACGTAGATTTCCCGGAAAGTCTCGGAGTCATCATCGAAACTCCCGGCTTTCTCACCCAGTATACAGGCGCTAAAAATCTGGAAATTCTGGCGGATATGAGAGGGCAGATCACCAAAGCCGACATCCGCCTGATTCTTCGCAAGGTAGGCCTTGACCCGGACATGAAAAAAACTGTGGGAAAATACTCCCTTGGCATGCGCCAGCGCCTTGGAATTGCCCAGGCCATTATGGAAAATCCTCGTTTTCTTATTCTGGACGAGCCTTTCAACGGGCTGGACAAACACGGCGTAGCAGAAATCCGGGAACTGCTTCTGGAACTGAAAGCCGCCGGAAAAACCATCCTCCTGGCCAGTCACAATGAGGAAGATATCCGCATCCTGTGCGACCATGTTTACGAAATGGACGGCGGAATTTTAAGAGAACGGTAAGCTTCGTACCTTCCCAATGATACGCTTTGCACCGCACAGGAATTATGATTTGCATAATTACGCATCGCATTTCTCGATTTTTCTGTGAATTTTGTTCCCCCAAAAGCTTGCGTAATCTCCGAATAATTATAAGGAAAGGACAAATTGGATATGAGGAACTGTCAATTACAAATTTACACAAAAAATAATAGCATTCATAAAAAATCATACAGGCGTTTTTTGAGCGGTGCTTATCTTTTCCTTGTTATCTTTTTACTGCCAGTTCCCGCCGCAGCATCTGTCCCCGATGAGAACGGTACATTTTCGGAAGAAATGGAAAATTCTTTGGACAATGAAAGTTCCGTCAACAATTCCAGCGGCGATGATTTCAGCGACCATAACTTTAACTCCACAGATAACCGGGAGCCTGGCTCCGATAGTTCTTCTGGTTCAGATAGCCAGTCACCGGACTCCGATAACTCATCCTCTGACCTGGACGGATTTTTCTCAGGCGATGACACCAGCAGTTCTTCCAAGGATAAAACCATCCATGTCATCATCGAAAATGGAAATTCTTCAAATGACTTAAACGGAAACGGCTCCGCCATAATAGATCCAGGTGCAGACAACGGAACTATATCAGGAGACGGATATACAGACGGCGGCTCTGGAGGATACACGGGCGGCAGTTCAGGCAGCTCATCCTCCGGTGAAGTCATTCTCCATAAGCCCCAGCTTCTCTTAGAAGACAGCAACCTTTCCGGTCAGTCCCTGAAAGCCGGAACCACCCAGGAAATGTCTGTGGTCTTCCGCAACAAAAGCCGCAGCCAGAACGTATTCGGCCTGAAGATTTCCCTTTCTACAGAAACAAAGGGAATCGAATTTGCCAAAAATTCTTTCTATGTACAAAGACTAACTCCCGGGGAAGCCATCACCCTCAAGTCGCTGATGACCATAGCGGAAGATACCGCCCCAGGACAAGTCACCGTCACTTTTTCCCTGGAATATGAGGACTCCAAGGCAACCGCAGCTACTGGCACAGAAACCCTCACCTTCAATATTTCGCAACAGCTTCGCGCCGAGCTGGAAGCTTCCGACATTCCCTCCATCGTCTACACCATGGACACCATCGAAGTCCCGGTAAAAGCCATGAACCTTGGCAGAGACAAGCTCTACAACGCCAAAGTCCGCCTGGAAGCCACGGGCCTAAGCCCCAGCGGAACGGTATTTCTCGGAAATATCGAAGCCGGCACTGCAGCAGAGGGCAGTATGAAAATCTATGTAAAGGGAAAAACGAATGAAACCGCAGCCACCTTATCCCCAGGCCAAATCTCCGGCCGTTTCATCCTCACCTACGAGGATTCCTCTGGAAATTCCTACGAGACCGCCTCTGACTTCCTGACCGAACTCAAAGAATCCCAGATCCAGTCCCTGAAAGTGGAAGAGGACCAGACCGAAACCAACAGCTGGTGGTATTCTATCCTTGCTGTAGGCGCCCTTTTCCTGATCTGCATCATTTTGCTTCTCCTGGTAAGCCTGCGCCGAAAAAACGTACTCCTGGAAGAAGCCAGAAAGGCGGCCTCCCAATGAAAAAGAAAAAAGCCGACAGCTTCACCTGTTTTCTCGCCGCCCTGTGCACCCTGATTTTTTTCCTGCTTATCCGGCTTTTCCTTGGCATGCAGGAGGAGAGAAGAACCTATACCGCACTGGTGTCCCTTGGCGATCTCACCTACGATAACGACTTTCTGAAAAGCGCGTCAAAGATAATAGGCATCCAGGCAGTTTACCCGGTTGTGGAAATTCCAGTAACCTTAAAAATAGAAGATTACACAGAAACCACCGCCTTCTACGGAATTGACCTAAGTGCCTTTGTTCAAAGTCCAGATGAGGATTCCCTGGGAACCGTTCCCCTTTTGCTCCTTGGCAAAAATTCCCTCTCCAATATGAAAGACTCCAATGGCCACCAGATTTCCCAAAATCAGCAGCAAAAATATCTGCAAATGGGAGAGGAGCTCTCCATCACCTACTCCCTGGATACCGGCATTGCATCTGACAGCCTTACCGCCACGGCTTCCTACACCACCGTTTCTTCTGCGACAGGCAGTGCTACCTCCAATATGGCTAATGCTTCTGGAAACAATCCTTCCAGTGTTGCCGCTTCCACCTGGCTTCCCTGCCATGCAGCCGCCGTCCTGGAAAACCAGGATACCGAAATCTACATTCCCTTTTCCCACGCCCAAGCCCTGTGCCAGTCCAGCGGAATGAATCAATCTATTACAAGTGTCCTCCTGAAAATAAACGGCAAAGAAAACCTGGAAAACGCCAGGCAGCTATTCCAATAAATAAACTCCTCCACCTTCCCCCAAGCCTGCATAGCCCCCGCCTGTCTTTTGCCTTACAGATTTGTCTCAATCCCAAATCTGTAAATTGATTTTCCCTCCAAAATGCTTTACAATGGGAAGCAACCAAGGAGGAGAAACGTTATGAAACTGGACAAAAAACAAATTTTTACCATTCCCAACCTGTTAAGCACATTCCGCATTGTACTGGCGTTCGTATTTTTAGCCGCATTTTATCAGTCCGGGGCATCCGGCAGAAGCAATCTGCTCACAGCCATCATCCTGCTTTCCGCACTCACCGATTTCCTGGATGGCAAGATTGCCCGGAAATTCAACATGGTCAGCGAGCTCGGCAAGATCCTGGATCCTATTGCAGACAAAATCACCCAAGGTGTTCTGATCTTATGCCTGATGAAAGAATATTCCCTTTTGAAATGGCTATTCCTTCTTTTCGCAGTGAAAGAAGCCTTCATGGGAATCGTGGGAGTGAAGGTCTTAAAGAAAACCCAGAAAAACAAAGGCGCCATGTGGTACGGCAAGGTCTGTACCGCCTTCTTTTACCTGGTCATGCTGTTGCTTCTTTTCATCCCCGACATGCCCATGAACATCGCCAACACTTTGATCCTGGCCTGCAGCTTTTTCATGGCCCTGTCATTTATCCTATACGCCAAACGCTACAAAGACCTGCTTTCCTAAACAAACAGGTCAACTGCCAACAGCCGTAATAAAAGAGGAAAGAGCATCTGTGTCACGCACATTTGCTCTTTCCTCTTTATTTTTCCAGCCGGTAGGTGACACACATTGGTTTCTGTGTCCACGGATCGGTTTCCATATACGCATCCAGCGAAAATACATTATGAAAAACCTCCGGCGTCATAATTTCCTCTGGCGTACCCTCATAGAGTACCTTCCCGTCCCGCATGGCAATGATCCAGTCAGAAAATCTGGCAGACTGGTTCAAGTCATGAATTACCAGTGCAATGGTTTTTTCCTGAGTTTTGTTCAGCATTTCCAGAAGCTCCAGGATTTCCAGCTGATGCGCCATATCCAGATAAGTAGTAGGCTCATCCAAAAGGATCAGCGGCGTATCCTGTGCCAATGCCATTGCGATCCAGGCCCTCTGGCGCTGACCGCCGGAAAGCGCATCCACCCGCCGATGTGCTAGTTCCTGCATTTTGGTAAGCTCAAGAGCCCACTGTATGGCATCTTTGTCCTCTTTTTTCAGTTTCCCGAACCCCTTCTGATGGGGATATCTTCCATAGGAGACCAGTTCCTGCACCGTAAGTCCGCCGGGAGCCTGAGGACTCTGTGGTAAAATTGCCATTCTCCTTGCAACCTCCACAGCAGGCATCTGGGTAATGGAATTTCCCTCCAGGAAAACCTCTCCGGATCTTACAGGAATCATACGGGAGAGTGCCTTCAATAAAGTAGATTTTCCACAGCCGTTGGGGCCGATAATAGAAGTTATCTTTCCCTTTGGAATCTGGACGCTCATAGACGGGATAATCAGATTCTGCTGATAGGCAACGGAAATATCCTTGCCGTAAATAGCTGGTTTCATTACGTTTTGTTCCTCCAAATTTATGATTTAATCCTGCATGATCAGTAAATAAAGAAAATAAGGCGCACCGATTACCGCAGCCACAATTCCAATGGGAATCTCATTTGGAATCAGCAGGGTTCTGGAAATAATATCGGAAAACACCAGAAGCACCGCACCCAGTAAAGCTGTAATCCCAATCAGGGATCTGTAGTTCGGACCGGTCAGACGCCTTGCCAGATGAGGACACACAAGCCCCACAAAGCTTAAGCCGCCGCCTACAGCGCAGCAAAGACTGGACATTCCAATGGCGATTCCAAGAAGAATGGCAGACTGCTTCGAAACTTCAACCCCAAGACCGGTTGCGGTCTGATTTCCAAGAACCAGAACATTCAAGGTCCGGCTTTTGTAAAAAGCTAGTAGCCCCAGCACCAGAAGGCAAACAAATAAAATGTGCACATTTGACCAGGATGCACCCCAGATACTTCCGGCGAGCCAGTTCTGCACAAAGGCATATTCACTGTCTGACATGCGGAGCATCAGCATGGTAGTCACACTGGAAACAGCAGTGGAAACCGCAATTCCAATCAGCAGAAGCCTTTTGGGGGAAAGTCCATTTCCCGTAAATGCCAACCGATAATCTATGATTGCAACGATCACAGACCCTGCAAAAGCGATCACTGGCAGAAGAGGTGTCATATTCTGGCTGCTGCCTGCAAAAAAAACGATAAACACAGCCAGCGCAAGTCCTGCTCCGGCATTGATTCCAAGAATTCCGGGCTCTGCCATATCATTTTTCGCCACGCCCTGTATGATTCCGCCGGCAAGTCCAAGTCCTACGCCAACCAAAAGACTGGTAAAAATCCTGGGAAGGCGAAGCTGAATCAGGGTGTACCGAAGTCCCGGATCTCCGCCGCCTAAGATAATTTCCCAAAAATCCTGGAGAGAAAGCCGGCTGTACCCTGCATAAATATCTGCAAGGATTCCCGCTGCAAGAAGAACCAAAAGAATCAGGGACACCATACAGACTCTTTTTTTCTGCTTTGCATCAGTCATTTTCATCCGCCCCCTTTCTTGCCGTCCAAATGAAAAATGGGACTCCCACAACTGCAAAAACAAGCCCCACCGGCGTTTCGGAAGGCGCATTGATCACTCTGGAAATAATATCCGCAAGAAGCATAAACACAGCCCCTGTAATCATAGAGCCAGGTATCACTGTGCCGTAGTCAGAGCCTGCAAAAAAACGGACCACATGGGGAACCAGAAGTCCCACAAAGGAAACGGGTCCTGCAAGTGCAACCGCACTTCCTGCAAGAAGAAGCACTGCCACCAAACATAATGTTTTTGTCCTTTCCACCTTGATTCCAAGTCCTCTTGCCGCGTCATCCCCAAGGCTTAAAAGGGAAATCCTTTTGGAAAGAAGCATCGCCAGAAGAAGTCCTGCCGCAATTCCAGGAACTGCAAATGTCAGCTGTTTCATACGGATTCCCGCAACGCCGCCAGCTGTCCAGAAGGTAAGATCATAGCCAATATTATAAAAAAGGGAGATTGCCTGACAGATGGAAGAGAGGAAAATGCTTACCGCACTTCCCGCAAGAACCAGCCTGACAGGATCCAGCTTTTTGTGGCGAAGGCTCATCAGCCCATATACAAGAAGCAGGGCAGCACCAGCGCCCAGAAAAGAACACATTACAATGCCGGAAAAGCTCATTCCCGGCAAAAAAGCAAGACATACCGCCAGGGCAAAAGAGGATCCTGCATTAATTCCAAGAAGCCCGGAATCGGCAAGAGGATTCCGGGTGATTCCCTGCATGATCGCACCGGCGCAGGCAAATGCGGCACCTACGATGATACAGCCGATGGTTCTTGGAATCCGAAGCTCAAGAATGGCAATCTGCGCAGAATCGGACCAGTCCGGCTGCAAAATCGCCTGCAGGATCTTTTCCCCGGATATATTTGTACTTCCAAACCTTACAGAACAAACCGCAGCCACAAAAAGGGCTGCGATTCCAACAATAAAAAATATGGTTTTTCTAATTCGGGAGTTCATTTTAGTCCTCAAAGCCTCTGAAGAAATCAAGGAAAATGTCAAGCTGTGCATTCAGTGTGATAGGATCACGGTGCATAAAGGATACCTGCTCATAGGAAAGAACCTTTCCATTTTTCACTGCATCCAGGTTGTTCCACAGCTGGGAATCCTCCACAAAAGAGCTGTCTGTATCCGCAAGAACCCCGTACAAAATGAAGTCGCCGGTATATTCCGGAAGTGCTTCCAGAGAAACAACTTCATAAGCGGTATCCCCGTCTACCATTTCCTCCTGAACTTTTTCCGGTGCCTTTAAATCCCACATATCATATAAAATGCTTCCGCCTCTTGCGAAATGACTTCCCATTGTATAGATCTGCTGCGGCCATACCTCTACGATGGAAACAGTCTGATCCCCTACAATTCCCTGGATTTCTTCTTTTGCATCCATCACGCGGGTATTGAAATCATCTACATAAGCCTGCGCTTCGTCCTCTTTTCCCACCAGATCTGCAATGTAAAGGAAAAGCTCCTCGTCAGAGCGCTTTCCATCTTCAATATAAACAGTAGGTGCAATTGCAGAATACTTCTCATAATCAGCCTCTGTAATGGTGACGATCAGATCTGGCTGTTCTGCCACGATCATTTCCAGAGAGGTTTCTGCGCTTGTAACGTTCATTGCCTGGATCCCGTCTATATATTCCTCCAGAAATTTATTGGATAAGGAGTAAGGAGACGCGATAACCGGCTTTACATCTACTGCAAGAAATTCTCCAAGATAGTAATCGGACACGATTTTTTCAGGATTGACTGGAATTTCCACCTCACCCTTATCTGTCTCTACCGTGCGCATTTCCTGTTCTTCTGCAGCGGATACGGTGAAAGCAGTGCATGTAAACGCGGTTGCAAGTGCTGCGGCTGCAAGAAGCATACCTGTGTGTTTTTCTCTTGTTTTCATACTTATTATCCTTTCTGTGGTTCATGTGTTTAACAAAAATTAGTGTTAGCTAACTGGACGAGGGGTATCATATCACAGAAATTTCCGTCTGGCAATGTCTCAATAAAATTACACCCGATTGGAATATTCTTTTGCATTTTCAGGAAAATACCTGGTATAATAAAAGCTGTAAATTACAGAAGATGGGGGAAATCTGATTTTATGTCATTGGAAAAGCACCTGGAATTCCAGGAAAAAATATTGAAAGCTTTGAACTTTTGCCCAAAATCCCTGGAATCCTGTACCAGATGGGATAATAAGGAAAATCCAGAGGATGGGTTCCTGATTCTCTATGAACGAAAGGGATTTTACAGCCTGGCAGTTGCCCAGTATACTGTGCATCATAATTTTTCCATTTCTTTTCAGGATGAAGAACCGCTGCTTCGTTTCGGAAACTTTTATACCGGAATCACCCATTTCAAAATTGACGGAGTAAAAGCAGATTCTTCCACGCCGGACTCTTTTCTGGTGCTGGAAGGACATCTGAAGGGACAACAGTTCTGGAAAAAAGGAGAGCAGTACTGCGGAATTGAGGTTTCTATCGCCCCTTCATTTGTGGAACTGCTGAAAACTGTGGATCCGCACATTTTTTCCGTAACCTGTTTTACCAGAAACGTGACTTATCACTGGCTTCCTACTGCAGCCATGACTACTTTGCGCCAGCTCACCAACATGGCAGTCCGGGGCACTCTTACTCCTTTGATTTTGGAAGGATGCATTCTCCAGTGTCTTGGAAGCATCAGTGAATCTGTAAAAAACGGCCAGTTCAGCCTGGATGAAAAATGCCCAAGTACCATGCTGGGAAACAGGCAGATTACTTTTTCTTCTTTCGACCTGTCTGCCATCAGCCAGGCGTATCAGATTCTCACCGATCACCCGGAGTCTGCTCCCAGTATTCCGGAGCTGAGTAAGCTGCTGCTTCTGAATGAACAGAAGCTGAAAGCTGGTTTTCAAATGTGCTATCACATATCCATCGGACAATATGTCCATGAATGCCGTATGACAAAAGCCGCCCAGCTTCTTGGCAATACCAGCCTCAGTGTCCTGGAGATCAGCCATGAAACCGGATACAAAAGCTGCGCCAGCTTCATAAAAGCATTCCGGAAATTTTACCAGAAAACACCCCTGCAGTTCCGCGCCAGCCAGAAAACCAGCCAACAAGCCAGCAGCTCCCAGGAAAGTTTTTCTTGACTTAAACCCATGTTTAAGCCTTATTATGATATCAGGGGCAAAATAGGGGCAAAAGACCTTTTGCCCCTAACCTCTGCCTCCACGCTGGCAAACAAGGTTCTGGATATGGGCCTAATCGACATGATGATGTTTTCCATCAACCCTATGTACGATTACGGACAGGGAGATTTTTCCATCGGAAGCAATGCCGAGCGCTATGAACTGTATTCCAGATGTGAAAAAAAAGGCGTTGGAATCTCCGTCATGAAGCCATTCAATGCCGGACAGCTTTTCCCCCTTATGACCATCAAGAACCATTCCAATCTTGCCTCAGACGACCGTGTTTACGGCTTGAGAAGCGTGACAACACCAATTTCATCGTCACCTCCGTAATCTCCGACTGGGCCATCAAATTCAAAACCGGATGCAAATCTGAGTATTCATTAGTGGATATTCAGGGAAAATAAATACAATTGCGAAATAGTTGCTGCATGCTTTCGGCGCAGCAACTATTTTTGGTTACTGGTTCACTCCGTGCCCAGTAACACGCTTCGCGATGCACAGAAATCATGCTTTGCATGATTTCGCGCCGCAATCCTCGGGTTTTCTGTGAACTTTGTTCACAAAAAACACCTCGCGGAATATTACCTATGAACAGTAACTATTTTTGTACAAAATGCTTGTTAAAAATATAATTTTTATTGCTTTTTGGTTAATTTATCACTATAATAAACACAAATAACTTGTTGTTTTTTTATTTTACAGAAAGGATTTTCCATGGAAACACGAGTTGCTGTGATCAGCATTATTGTAGAGAATACGGACGCCGTCGAACCACTGAACGGACTTTTGCATACCTATGGAGAATACATCATCGGACGGATGGGTATTCCCCATCGTGAAAAAGGCATCAACATTATCTGCGTGGTGCTGGATGCTCCCCTTGACAAGATCAATGCACTGTCCGGTGCTCTTGGACGGCTGAATGGGATTTCCACCAAGGTGGCTTATTCCAAGGTCTGAAAGAGGTATAGCCTGGAAAAGTTTAGAAGCTTTTACAATTGAATACAAGCATCCCCTGACACTGAAACCAATCCTTGAGGTGAAAGATACGATGATTTTTTTGCAGACATATGATCTGTGATATTTTTGCAGACACAAATCCTGCCGCTGTATCTTTCTCTTTTAAGAGGGGGAGCGAAGCGGCGGGATTTTTTTTATAAAAGGGAGATGGTTTATGATCCAAGCACAAATAGAACGCATTGACAAATTAGAACAGCAGCACATTCTGCCAAAAGAAGAACTGATCACACTTTTGGACGGGCAAAATGAAGCGCTTTCTGCCTATCTTTTTTCTAGAGCAGATGCTGTGCGCAGGGTCAATTACGGTACAGATGTCTACGTCCGCGGTCTGATCGAGTTCACCAACTACTGCAGAAATGACTGCTATTACTGCGGCATCCGCCGTTCCAACCCAAATGCCAGCCGTTACCGGCTGACCGAAGAGGAGATTCTTGGCTGCTGCAAAGAGGGCTATCAGCTTGGTTTTCGCACCTTCGTACTGCAGGGCGGAGAGGACCCTTTTTACACTCCAGAACGGATTGAGCATCTGGTGCGCTCTATCAAAAGTCAGCATCCTGACTGCGCCATCACCCTTTCCGTGGGAGAGCATGATCGGGAAACCTACCAGCGCTGGTTTGACGCAGGAGCAGAACGGTACCTTCTCCGTCACGAAACTGCCGAGGATGCTCACTACCGGATTTTACATCCGCCGGAACTAAGCCTGGCTCACCGGAAACAATGCCTGTGGGATTTAAAAAGCATTGGCTACCAGGTTGGCTGCGGATTCATGGTAGGCTCTCCTGGACAGAACAGTTCGCAGCTGGCAGAGGACCTGCTTTTTATCCACGAGCTGCAGCCGGAGATGGTGGGCATCGGCCCTTTTATTCCACAGAAAGACACCCCATTTCGGGCTCAGGCCCCCGGCACCTTAGAGCAGACCCTTTTTCTCCTTGGCATCCTTCGTCTGATGCTTCCCCAGGCTCTGCTTCCGGCCACCACAGCCCTTGGAACCATCCACCCAAAGGGCCGGGAAAAAGGCATCCAGGCTGGTGCAAACGTGTGCATGCCCAACCTTTCCCCTACAGAGGTGCGGGAAAAATACGCACTCTACGACAACAAGATCTGCACCGGGGATGAGGCAGCACAGTGCCGCAACTGTCTTTCCATGCGCATGAAATCCATTGGATATCAGGTAGTGGTGTCTAGAGGCGACCATCTTTCCAGGCGCTCAAAATAAAAACTGAATACGGAACTCCATAACACTTCACTAATGGGAAAGGCCCGTCCTGACCCAAAAGAAAGGAAACCATTATGTACGATCCCAAATCATTAAAAGCCGAAGAATTTATTGACCACGAAGAAATCCTTGCATCCCTTGCCTATGCAGACGAACACAAAGACGACCTCCCCCTGATTGATGAGATCCTGGAAAAAGCAAAGCTGCGTAAAGGCTTAAGCCACAGGGATGCCTCCGTGCTTCTTGCCTGCGAAACCCCGGAAAAGGTTCAGGAAATCTATGCTCTGGCCGAGCAGATCAAAAAGGATTTTTACGGCAACCGTATTGTAATGTTTGCGCCTTTGTACCTTTCCAACTATTGCGTAAACGGCTGTACTTACTGTCCCTACCATGCCATCAACAAGCACATCCCCCGCAAAAAGCTGACCCAGGAGGAAATCCGCGCGGAAGTTATCGCTCTTCAGGATCAGGGCCACAAGCGTCTTGCCCTGGAAGCAGGAGAGGATCCCATCCACAATCCCATTGAATACATACTGGAATCTATCCAAACCATTTATTCCATCAAACACAAAAACGGCGCCATCCGCAGGGTAAACGTAAACATCGCTGCAACCACCGTGGAAAATTACCGGAAGCTTCACGATGCCGGCATCGGCACCTACATTCTTTTCCAGGAAACCTATCACAAGGAATCTTATGAGCAGCTTCACCCATGGGGACCGAAGCATGACTATGCTTATCATACCGAAGCTATGGACCGTGCCATGGAGGGCGGCATTGATGATGTAGGACTTGGCGTTTTGTTCGGGCTGGATAAATACCGCTATGAGTTTGCGGGAATCCTTATGCACGCCGAGCATCTGGAGGCTGTTCACGGGGTGGGACCGCATACCATTTCCGTTCCCCGTATCTGTCCGGCGGATGATATCGATCCTTCTGCTTTTTCCAATGCAATCAGCGATGATACCTTTGCCAAGATCGTGGCATGTATCCGCATTGCCGTTCCTTACACTGGCATGATCGTATCCACCCGGGAAAGCCAGCGCTGCCGTGAGCGGGTGCTCCATCTTGGAATTTCCCAGATCAGCGGAGGTTCCCGCACAAGCGTAGGCGGATACACGGAAGAGGAGCGACCGGAAGACACGGTACAGTTTGATATTTCTGACCGCCGCAGCCTGGATGAGGTAGTCTGTTGGTTAATGGAAATGGGCTATGTTCCTTCTTTTTGCACTGCCTGTTACCGGGAGGGGCGGACAGGCGACCGGTTCATGTCTCTTTGCAAATCCGGTCAGATCCAGAACTGCTGTCTGCCAAACGCCCTGATGACCTTAAAAGAATACCTGCAGGATTACGCCTCCGCCAAAACCCGCACCCTCGGCGACACCATGATCCAGTCCCAGCTTCAGGATATTCCAAACGAAAAAGTAAGAAAAATTGTGGAAGAGCGCCTTGTGAAGATTGCAGGCGGAGAGCGGGATTTCCGGTTCTAGAGCCTTTTTCAAACACGCTCTAGAGCAAATATCTTGGGGGATGGCGTCTGCTGTCCCCACATTTGTATTTTCAAAGAAAAAGGAGATGCTAAGCTATGAGCACTTTAAATCAAACACCCTCCGCAGGCCGCCTCCACATCAGCTTTTTCGGCTGCCGAAACGCAGGCAAATCAAGCGTAGTCAACGCCGTAACTGGCCAGGAGCTTTCCATTGTATCAGACATAAAAGGAACCACCACCGACCCGGTTACCAAATCCATGGAGCTTCTTCCCCTTGGCCCCGTAGTCATCATTGACACTCCAGGCATTGATGATGTAGGAGAGCTTGGCGAACTTCGCGTAAAACGCACCAAACGAATCCTGAACAAAACTGACATTGCCGTACTTGTGGTAGATGCCACAGCAGGACCAACCACTGCCGATCAGGAACTGATCACTCTTTTCCGTGAAAAAGAGCTTCCCTATCTGATCGTATACAACAAATCCGACCTTATTTCTCCCATACCAGATGCCGGGGAACATGAGATCTGGGTCAGCGCCCTAAAGAAAACCAATATCCAAGAATTAAAGGAACGCTTAGGCCACCTGATTCAAACCGACACCATGACAAAAAAACTGGTCGGCCACTTGCTAAAACCTCTTGATACCGTGATTCTGGTCTGTCCCATCGATGAATCCGCACCAAAAGGAAGGCTGATCCTGCCCCAGCAGCAGGCCATCCGGGATGTATTAGAAGCCGGGGCAATTGCAGTGGTAGTCCGGGAGCATGAACTTGCAGCAGCCCTGGACCAGCTGGGAAATAAGGCAGCAATGGTCATCACAGACAGCCAGGCATTTTCCATGGTAGGAAAAATCACACCCGATTCCATCCCCCTGACTTCTTTTTCCATACTGATGGCAAATTACAAAGGCTTCCTGAAAACTGCAGTGGCAGGCGTTTCCGCCCTGAAAAACCTTCAGGACGGGGACACTGTTCTCATTGCTGAGGGCTGTACCCACCACCGCCAGTGCAACGACATCGGCACCGTAAAGCTGCCAAACTGGCTCCAGCAGTACACCGGCAAGTCCCTGAATTTCCAATTCTGCTCCGGCACCGAATTCCCAGAGAACCTTGCCCCTTATTCCATGGTGATCCACTGCGGCGGCTGCATGCTGAACCACCGCGAAATCCAGTACCGCATGCGCACCGCCACCGACCAGTCCATCCCCTTCACCAACTACGGCACCATAATCGCCCTGATCACCGGAACCTTAGCCCGCAGCCTTTGCATCTTCCCGGAGATTCATGAGATGCTGTGATTATATTACCAGTGAACGGTAATATAATAATTTGCAATTGACAATATGGTATATATACCATATACCAATCTAAAGGAACCAAACCTGCCATAGAATTTCTTAATGGTTTAGATACAAAAATGCGGGCAAAAGTTGGTTCTGATACTGCTGAGGGAAAGAAAGGATCTGCGCCGTGGCTGGTATATTGTCCGCAGGGATGAAACCTCTCTCCTGACAAGCCTTGGCGAAGTGGTATATCACAAAACGCTGTTTAAAAATGTTGATACTGGTGAGTCCTGCTATCTTCTGGACCAACTGATGGGACTGGAACATCATGCCAGAATAACGGAAGATGCACAGGCAAGAATCCTGCAATCAGACGGAGGACCTGATGGTCCTCCATTTTTTATATAGGAGGATTTGATTATGCTGTTATTACAACTTATCCTGTACTGTCTCCTGTTCTTTTTGCTGGTAAAATGCGCGGCTAAAGACAGCGGACTCAACTGTATCTATTTTTATCCAAAGGAATACATAAAGGAGGCCGAGAAACGCGGCCTGGCCACCATTCTGTATCTGATCATCGCCCTTGCCGTCGCCGGAATTGTAGTATTGATCGGTAAAATCTAAGCTGAATCTAATGAAGGAGCCATATTCCCGCCCCTTTGATTTGATGAATAAAATTTCAATAATTCTTTCACTTCCGCCAGACATGGAAAATATTGGATACATCATTCCAGTATCCCCATATCCGGCGAAAGTTCTATATTTTCATAAGTGTGAAGCATTCTTTCCAGTTCATGAATAGCAGGAGAGAGGAACTTGTTTTTGTGATAAACAAGTTTGAATTTTCGGTTCCATTCCCCATTTTGATTATAAAAAACCCTGATTTTTCCATGCCGGATCTCATGCGGCATCAGGCGAAGAGACATAACCGCAAGTACCCGGTCATAAAGCACAGCATTCAGAAGCGCCCGGGGACTGTTGGCCTCCCAAACCGTCTGCACAAAAATATGATGCTTCGCAGCATACTCCTCAAACAGCTGCCTGGTTCCGCTTCCCTGTTCACGCATAGCAAAAGGTTCCCCCACAAGATCCTGTACTTGAATGCGTTTTTTCCCATAAAATGGATGATCCTTTCCCACCGCAAGCACCAAGCAGTCATCAATAATCGGAAGAACAGTAAGATCCGGAGAAAGGATTTCCCCCTCCACAATTCCCACATCCAGCTCCGAGCGAAGAAGCTTCTGCTCAATATCCTTGGTATTGCTCACATAAGAATGGACCCGAATCTCCGGGCAGTTCTTTTGAAGCCGGGGAATCAGAAAGGGCGTCAAACAAGTTCCCACCGTAATAGTAGAACCCAGCTTCAGTGTGGAAGACTGCCCCTGATTCAGCATCAGTTCCTCCAGCTGCTGAAACTGCCGGATCAGATTTCGCGCCTGGGGAAGCAAAAGCTGGCCCCGTTCTGTGAGATACAGCTTCTTTCCCAATCGTTCAAAAAGAAGACCATTGTAATGCTTTTCCAACTCCCGAATGGCCTGGCTCACCGTCGGCTGAGACAAATATAAAGAAGCAGCAGCGGCGCTCATAGACCCCAGATCCGCCACTGCAACAAAAATCGTCAGATGTCTTATCGTCATATCTATTGCTCCTTATATAGAAAATACCTATCATTTCTATAAAATAATATCATTTTTCAAATACATCCTCAAGTGCTATATTAAAGGAAATACACATGAAACGAGGTAGCAAAATGTCAGCATTAACAGTCAGCAAAGAAGACGAAGCCCGCGTAAAAGGAATGGGCTTTCTTAACAATCGCGGAACAGACCTTTTTTCCGCCCGTGTCCTTACCGTAAACGGCAAAGTAACCGCCGCACAGCACCGCTGCATGGCAGAAGCAGCAGAGAAGTTCGGCAACGGCAACCTTCTATACACCACCAGACTTTCCGTGGAAATTCAGGGGATTCCCTATGATAAGATTGAAGAATTCCAGCAGTTTATCGCCAAAGAAGGCCTGGTAACCGGTGGAACCGGAGCCAAAGTCCGTCCTGTAGTATCCTGCAAGGGAACCACCTGCCAGTACGGACTTCTGGATTCCTACGCCATTTCCGAGGAAATCTACAAGCGCTTCTACGAAGGCTACCGGAATGTTGCCCTTCCCCACAAATTTAAGATTGCAGTAGGCGGCTGCCCAAACAACTGTGTCAAGCCAAACCTGAACGATGTCGGCATCATCGGCCAGAAAATCCCCCAGGTGGACACCGATGTCTGTAAAGGCTGCAAAAAATGTGCCATCGAAGCCGCCTGTCCAAACAAAGCAGCAAAAGTAGTGGACGGAAAAATCCAGATCGACAAAGACACCTGCCGCCACTGCGGACGCTGCGTAGGAAAATGCCCGTTCCACACCATCGAAGACGGCACCTACGGCTACAAGATCTACATCGGCGGCCGCTGGGGCAAAAAAGTATCAAAAGGACGCTCCCTCAGTAAAATTTTCACCTCCAAAGACGAAGCCTTAGACGTAATCGAAAAGGCAATCCTTTTCTTCCGTGATAACGGCATCAAGGGAGAACGTTTCGCAGAAACCATCGAGCGAATCGGATTTGAAAATGTAGAGAAACAGCTGCTTGGCTAAATAAGCAGATTACGAAAAGAACATTCCATGACCCAGGAGCAGTTAGCAGAAGCACTGGGCTCTTCTATACGCTGATTGCAAAGAGAGGGTATTTCTATTCGCTGTTCACAGTTGCACAATAATCCCCAACAGCAAGCCAGCTAAATATGAAGAGAAATACCATGCAGTATCTACATGACAACTACATAGAGAGGTGTTATAATTAGGCTGCAAATAAAAATACAATAACAACTGCCTTTAAAAATTTATTTATTCGGTTCTTTTGCAAATGATACCTATACGGAAGAAAGCGATTTTGATTTTTATATCATTGTAAACGATGAAATAAAAAATTTAAAAGACTTAACTACCCAAGCATATCGTTCTATTCGAAAGATAAAAAAACGTCCAGTCGATATTATTGTTGGAACAGAAAGCACATTCGAAAATAAAAAATCAGGTATCTATCCAGGATAAATTTTATGATTATGCAGACGAACTGACACCATATGGTGTTGTTGTAAGATATCCCAGTGAACTGTTTTTAGAGGAACATCATGTTATAGATGCCTTAAAAATGGCAGATGAAATTATAAAATGGGGAAAAACAACGATTGAGTCGTTATAGCAGCCATATGCAAAATAAAAATGTATAATGCAGTCTCTGGAAATCTGCATTATACATTTTTTATTTTACAGGAAGTTTCTTCAATTGCGAACAAGCGGATCTCTTTGTTTTCATAATTCTGATGTAAATACAGTGTTTGACATAAGCCGCACTCTTTATGAACGGAATTTTGAAAAAATCAATACAATATACAAAGAAAAATCAATTCCAGCTGAACTGGGACTTGTAATTGGAGCCATCACGGAATCCCAGAAATTAATCAACCTTGCTACCGTTTCGAAAAATTAATTTAACTCTGAGGCTGGATACGTTTCCCCTACAGGAACTTATCCAGTTTTCTTTTTACCCATTCCAAAATAACCCAAATATATAAGAAAAAGGAATACCTCACTATCCCCCCCACAGGGCTTGTTCCCCTCATCCTTGTTTGTTAAGCTGTATATGCAGACGAAATATTTCGAACAAGTAAAACGAAGGAGAATAAGAATAGAATGAGAAAAAGAAAAACATTGCTTGGACTTGGAATTGCCTGTGCATGCATGATGATTCCCGCTGTCTGTGTATGCGCTAAAGAAAACGACACCACGCTAGTTTACGGAAGCGGTGATTATACAAGGATCAATCCCGCCATGGATGAGCACGGAGAAATCAACATTTTGCTTTTTGACGGTCTGACCGCCCACGATGGCGACAACCAGGTAGTTCCCGGACTTGCCAGCAGCTGGGATTTTGATACCCAAACAAATACCTATACATTTCACATGGCAGAAAATGCCACATGGCACGACGGTGAACCGGTTACTGCAGAGGATGTGAAATTCACCATCGAGGCAATTATGAATCCGGAAAACGGTTCCGAAAATGCACCAAACTACGAGGATGTCCAGGAAATCAACGTAATTGATGATCACACCATTTCTTTTCAGCTGGATGCCCCCAATGTAGCATTTCTGGATTACATGACCATGGCAGTTCTTCCCAAACACCTTCTGGAAGGAGAAGATATGCAGACCAGTGATTTCTTCCGTAATCCTGTGGGTACAGGTCCCTATAAGCTGGAATCCTGGGAAAAAGGACAGGCGATCACCCTGACCCGGAACGAAGATTATTTCAAAGGCACACCTAACATTGACACCATTGTTTTCAAAATTGTAGAAGACGACAACGCAAAAGCCTTACAGCTTAGATCTGGTGAACTAAACCTGGCTCTTCTCACACCAAAGGATGCAGCAGCATTCACAGAAGATGAAAGCTACACCTGCTATGATATGAAAACATCTGATTACCGTGGAATCATGTTTAATTTTGCCAATGAATACTGGCAGAACAACCGCGATCTGATCCCGGCAGTCTGTTACGGAATTGACCGTCAGGCAATTGTAGACGCAGTTCTTCTTGGACAGGGAATGACTGCTTACGGTCCTCTTCAGAGAAATATTTACAACAATGAAAATGTGGAGCATTATGACTATGATCCTGTAAAGGCAAAAGCAGTACTGGAAGACGCAGGCTGTGAAATGGGAGAGGACGGATTCTATTACAGAAACGGGGAAAAGGTTGGCTTTGTGATCAGTGTAGGTGCAGGCGACCAGGTTCGTGCGGACATTGCCCAGATTGCAGCCCAGGAACTAAAGGAAATTGGAATGGATGTCACAGTGGAAATCCCCACCCAGGTTGACTGGGGCGGACAGATGGCATATCTGATCGGATGGGGAAGCCCCTTTGATGCAGATGACCATACCTATAAAGTGTTCGGCACAGACAAAGGCGCCAACTACTCCAGCTATTCCAATGAACTGGTAGACCAGTACCTCACTAAGGCCCGCCAGTCAGATGATCCCGAAGTACGAAAAGAAGCCTATGCCAGATTCCTAGAAGAGCTTGCAAAGGATCCCGCATACGCTTTTATCTGCTACATTGATGCCAATTACGTTGCGGATTCCCGCATTCAGGGAATTGATTCCCATACCGTTATGGGGCACCATGGAGTTGGTATTTTCTGGAATGTGAAAGACTGGACGATTGCAGAATAATGAAACAGCCAGAAAAAAATGTTTTGGAAGTGAAAAACCTGTCCGTCAGCTTTCACAGTACAGCTGGAGAAGTACAGGCTGTGCGGGACGTCTCTTTTTCCCTGAAAAAAGGAGAAGTGCTGGCCATTGTAGGCGAATCCGGCTGCGGAAAAAGTGTACTGTGCAAAAGCATCATGAAGCTTTTGCCGAGAAGTGCCCAAATAAAATCCGGCAAAATCCTTCTTAACGGAACTGACATTACAGATTATAAAGAAAAGGAAATGCAAAAAATCCGCGGCAGTGCCTTTTCCATGATTTTCCAGGATCCTATGACCTCCCTGAACCCTACTATAAAAATCGGCCAGCAGATTGCAGAAGCCATCCTTGTACACCATCCAAAGAAATCCAGGGAAGAGGTTTATAACAGGGTCATCGAACTGATGGAGCTGGTGGGAATTGAGCGTCCAAAAGAACGGTACCATCTCTATCCCTGGCATTTTTCCGGCGGAATGCGCCAGAGAAGCGTTATGGCCATTGCCCTTGCGTCCAATCCGGATATCCTGTTTGCGGATGAACCTACAACAGCACTGGATGTAACGATTCAGGCACAGATTCTGGACCTTCTAAGGGAAATTCAAAAAAAGCTTGGAACCTCCACCATTCTGGTATCACACGACCTTGGCGTCGTTGCCCGGGCGGCAGATCGGGTTGCCGTTATGTATGCAGGAAAAATTGTGGAGATCGGAACCGCAGAGGAAATCTATTATGATCCAAGACACCCCTATACCTGGGGGCTGCTGCGCTCACTGCCTGCTTTTTCCCGTGGGAAATCACAGCTTTATACCATTCCCGGCATGCCTCCCACACTGATCGATCCGCCAGACGGAGACGCTTATGCCTGCCGGAATGAATACGCCCTTGGAATCGACTATGAGAAAATGCCGCCTATGTTTCCCATTACCGATACCCATTCTGCTGCCACATGGCTGCTTGATAAAAGGGCACCCAAAATAATTCCGCCAGTGGGAGGAAAACCAATTGAATAAAGAAACTTTGATCGAAGTAAAAAATCTGACGCACCGCTTTTCTCTTTCCAGGAAAATCGCTGTTAACGCAGTCAATGATGTTTCTTTTCAGATTTATAAAGGCGAGATCCTGGGACTGGTAGGGGAATCCGGTTCCGGGAAATCCACAATAGCACGCTGCCTGATGAATATTTACACCCCCACAGCCGGGAAAATTTTGTACAAGGGAATCAATATTCATGATCCCGGAGAATTCCGGCAGAATAAGAAGCTGCTGCAAACCAGGAGGCAGATTATTTTTCAAGATTCTGCCTCCAGTTTAAATCCCAGAATGAAAGCAGCAGATATTATTGCAGAATCGCTGAAGATCCATCATATTACGCCGCCTCGGGGAACCTGCCAGAAAGAGGCGGCTTTTCAGATGCAGTATGTAGGTCTTGATGAAAGTTTTCTGGACAGGTATCCTTCTGAGCTTTCTGGAGGGCAGCGGCAGCGGATTGCCATTGCGAGGGCACTTGCCATGGACCCGGAGTTTCTGGCAGCAGATGAACCTATAGCAGCCCTTGATGTTTCCATTCAGGCACAGGTAATCAATTTATTTAAACATCTGCAGCAGGAACATGGATTTACATTTTTGTTTATTGCCCATGATCTTGCCATGGTGGAATATCTCTGTGACCGGGTAGGTGTGATGTACCGGGGCCGGCTGGTGGAATTAGCTCCTGCCAAAGAACTTTTTGCCAATCCTGTTCATGGATATACCAGGACTTTGCTGTCTGCAATTCCCATTCCAGATCCGATCCGCGAAAGAAACAGAAAGTTAGTGGTTTATGATGAATCTGATTTTGGTGAAGGGGAAATGAAAGAAATATCCCCTGGTCATTTTGTGCTAAAACCTTATAAGGGGGAAAGATAAATGGGAAAGCGTGACCGCAATCTTTATTATGGAAAAAAACTGCTCCTTTTTCTGGGCAGTGTTTTCCTTCTGTCTGTGGTGGTTTTCTATGTAGCGCGGCTTGCGCCTGGAGATCCTCTTGTTTCCTACTATGGAGACCGGACTGAAAAAATGAGTCCAGCGGAACGGGAATGGGCCATGGAAAAACTGGGGCTGAATGAACCAATCTATGTCCAGTATGTAAAATGGCTGGAAAATGCAGTTCATGGAAACTTTGGCATTTCTTTTAAATACAAGCAGGACGTAATAAAAGTAATCAGCCAAAGAATGACAAATACCCTTTGGCTTGGCGGAATCGGTTTTCTGATCATTTTTGCGGGTTCTCTTTTGCTGGGAATCTTCTGTGCATGGAATGAAGAGAAGTGGATTGATAAAATCTTATGCAGGCTGGGCACCATCTCCAGCTGCATCCCGGAATTCTGGATTTCTCTTGTACTGATCCTGATTTTTTCCGTTACCCTTCGGATTCTGCCAAGCAGCGGTGCTTATTCCACTGGAAAAGCAGCGGATATCCCTGACCGGATTCTTCATCTGATCCTGCCCCTTACCGTTGTATCCCTGGAGCATTTATGGTATTACGCTTATATGGTCCGCAACAAGATACAGGAAGAGGTAAGAGCCGATTATGTCCTGCTGGCAAAATCAAAGGGGCTGGGCAAAAAAGGCATTTTGTTTGGCCATTGCCTGCGAAATGTTATGCCTTCCTATCTTAGCATTATGGCAATTGCAGTTCCCCATGTTCTGGGCGGAACCTTTGTTGTCGAGAGCGTATTTTCCTATCCGGGAATCGGTGCCTTATCCTACGAAAGTGCCAGATTTCACGACTATAATCTTCTTATGATCCTTTGCATGATATCCGGTATCCTTGTAATTTTCTGCAACATGTTAAGCCAGATCATAAATGAGCACATTGACCCCAGAATCAGGGACCGGGAAATAACAGATACCTCGGAGGTAACAGATTTATGATGGAAACAGCAAACGACTCCTTCCAGATTGTAGGACAGCGTCCTGCACCGGAACGAACTGCCCGGCTTCCAAAGAAATGGTTCCAGGGAAAGCCCTTGATCTCAATTATGATTTTAGCAGCTATTATTTTGGGCTGTCTGTGCGCCGAGCTGATCATGACAAAGGACCCCACTTATATGGATCTGCAAAATTACAATCAGGCACCGAACAGAGAGTTTTTATTTGGAACGGATACCATGGGAAGGGATATTTTTTCCATGCTCTGGTACGGCGGCAGGATTTCCCTGACAATTGGAGTATTGTCTACCTTTATTTCTACTTTCCTTGCAATTGTGATCGGTTCTTTTTGCGGAATTGCACCCCAGTGGCTGGACAGCCTCCTCATGCGTTTTACAGAAATTTTTCTTAGCATTCCGTCCCTTTTGCTGATCATCCTTTTTCAGGCAGTCTTGGGAAAAGCAAATGTATTCAGCCTCTCTGTTGTGATCGGGCTGACAAGCTGGACAAGTATTGCCAAGGTGGTACGCACAGAAGTCCGTCAGATCCGAAACAATGAGTACGTAATTGCGTCCAGATGCATGGGCGGTAATTTTTTTCATATTTTATGGAAGCATCTCACGCCTAATTTCCTTCCCTCCATTATGTTTATGGTAGTGATGAATATAAGAAGTGCGATCATATCGGAATCTACCTTAAGTTTTATGGGAATTGGCCTTCCGCTGGAGATCATTTCCTGGGGAAGCATGCTTTCCCTTGCAGAAAAAGCCCTCCTGACCAGTTCCTGGTGGATCATCCTCATCCCCGGAATCTTCCTGATAACAACCTTGCTTTGTATGACAAACATTGGGAACTACCTGCGAAGGAGTGGAAACCAGAAGGAAAGTAATTTGTAATGGAAATATCATTTTCCAGAACTGCTTTGGCCCAATCGATAATCACACGGTTTAGTAAAATTTAACACATAGGAAGCATATTTTGTTTGAAGCAGATATGGGGCTGTGTTATATTATAAAAAAGGAGGCGTGCGCCAGTTCGGTGCCAAATATATAACTGGTGGGAATCCAGTCTGGTAAGACT
>CAJMON010000024.1 GCA_905214955.1 uncultured bacterium | reverse complement strand
AAAAATGCCAGCGCGGACCGTTTATTTGAGCAGAGCCAGTTTCCGCTGAAGACGCATAAGGCATTCGAAAGGAGAGCAGCAAAACAATAGAATCTGCGTTCAGAACCCCCGACGACACGCTGAATATGAAGCCCGAATAAATAAAAAAGTACCGCTTCATAACTGAATCAGTTATGCTGCGATACTTCTCTTCTGCGCACTGTTAGATTTTGAAACGATACCCCACACCCCAGATAGTTTCGATATACTGCGGCTTCGCAGTATTTACTTCGATCTTTTCACGGATTTTTTTGATATGTACGGTAACTGTGGCAATGTCTCCGATGGATTCCATGTCCCAGATCTCCCTGAAAAGTTCTTCTTTGGTAAATACGTGGTTTGGATTTTCCGCCAGAAAGGTAAGCAGATCAAATTCTTTTGTGGTAAAGTTTTTCTCTTCGCCGTTTACCCAGACTCTTCTGGCCGTTTTGTCAATCTTGATGCCGCGAATCTCAATGACATCGTTTTTGGCTGCGCTGGAACCTACCAGCCGGTCATACCTGGCCATATGGGCTTTCACTCTGGCTACCAGCTCGCTTGGGCTGAAAGGTTTGGTCATGTAATCGTCGGCCCCCAGACCCAGTCCACGGATCTTATCAATGTCATCTTTCTTTGCAGAAACCATGATGATGGGTGTATTTTTGTGATTTCGGATCTCCTTACAGATCTCAAAACCGTCAATCTCCGGAAGCATCAGATCCAGAATAAACAGATCAAACTCTTCTGCCAGGGCACGTTTCAGGCCTACATCCCCTCTGTTTTCGATCTCCACTTCAAAGCCGCTGAGTTCCAGATAATCTTTCTCCAGATCTGCAATGCTCTCTTCATCTTCGATGATCAGAATTTTACTCATCTATCGGTACCTCCTGATATTTTCTTAATACAAAATACATCACCGTGCCAGCCCCTAATTTGCTGCTGGCCCAGATCTTCCCGCCATGGTCTTCGATGATTTTCCGCACAATGGACAGGCCGATGCCGCTTCCTCCCTGGGAAGAATTTCTGGAAGCGTCTGTCCGGTAAAAACGGTCAAAAATGTTGGGCAGGTCTTTGGCAGCAATACCTTTTCCGTTGTCCTCAATCTCCACCTGGATAAAATCGCCCACATCCTTTACCCGGATATGGATAAACCCTCTTGACTTGTCCATGTACTTGACAGAATTGCTGATGATGTTGTTGATGACACGCTTTAACTGCTCCGCATCTGCAATTACCAGGATATCCTTATCCGCATAGTTGATATAAGAAAGGTCAATGCCCTTGGCTTCCAGATCCAGTCCCACTTCCTCAATGCAGTCATCAAAATAATCCGCCACATTGATTCTGCTGAAGGTATATGGAATGCGGTTGGTGTCAATCTTGGAATAAAAGGTCAGTTCATTGATCAATCGATCCATATCGTTGGCCTTGTTGTAAATGGTGCGGATGTATTTGTCCATTTTTTCCGGCGTATCCGCCACTCCGTCCATAATACCTTCCACGTAGCCTTTGATGGCCGTGATGGGGGTTTTCAGATCATGGGAAATGTTGCTGATCAGCTCTTTGTTTTCTTTGTCATATGACACTTTTTCTTCTGCCGATTCCACCAGCTTTTTGCGCATCTCTTCAAAATCCCTGCACAGCTCGCTGAACTCATCGTCTCCGGAAGCTTCCACTACAAAATCCAGGTTTCCGGCCTTGATATTCTGCGTTGCCTCTTTTAACCGGTTCATAGGAGCGCTGATGCCATGGTAAATCCAGGTACTTAACAAGGCGCCGGTAACAATCAGGATCACCACCACTGCAATCAGAATATCCCGCACCAGCGCTTTCATCTGGGGAATGGCTGCAGCTACTCCGGTAATGATAAATGCACTGCCTGTCGTTCCATCAGAAAACTGCAGATCAATCTGTTTCACAAATGCCTGAACATCTTTTCCAATATACGTTCCCTGATCCGACTTTTCTTTTCCGGAACCATATTCCGGCAGCTCCTGGAAAAGTTTTGATTCATTATTGGCAGATCCGCAATAGATCATCTGCCCTTCCTGACTTACAATCAGATAGGAATTCCTTGTCTGAAGCTTTGCATTGATCTCTTCCTGATAGGATTCATCCAGGAATCGGTCCGGATCTTTATCTGCGCTTTTTTTCATGCTCTCAAATGCCGACGAAGTAATGCTGTTAATCAGCTGCATGGAATTGGACAATGTATCGTAAGTCACATCTGTAATTCCAAACTTCGCCTCCATGGAACGAATCTGGATCTGTGAAAATCCAAACAGTGCGATTGCCGCCATAGCAAGCGGCACACAGGCAATGACAAAAAAAGTAATAATCAGCCTGGTTTTTAATTTCATATATTGACTCCTTTTTATGATGCCAGGGTCAAAAGCCTGAAACCACGATATGCTTGCACAGGAGTGGTTTTATGGTTTTATGACCTGTCCCGATATGGTGCAGAACATTCAGTGGATGTTCTGCACCGACCGAAGCGGAGCATAGACATAAAAGTGGAGCGTCAGCTTCACGATATGCAAATGTTGGGCAGGATTGTGGGGTGCTGTGTACCAGTGGCACACGTTCAGCACCAACCGTAGTGAATACGAAGTACGGAACAATCCGTAAGGCATCTTTTAACTTTAACATATTGTTATTATAACACGGCATTTTTGCGTTTTCATCCCTATCTGCCAGAAAGTTTTCTAAATTTTTTATAAAAAAAGCACCCTGGAGCGTGTTTGAAAAATGCTTTCTGTAAGATGCACCTCACAATTTGTAGAAGATTTTGTCTAAATGAGGGCAAAATCTCACGCAAAGTGGGGCGTGCAGATTGCAGGAGTGATTTTTCAAATACGCTCCAGGGTGCGCAAAGTTATAGAATTTTCTATAACTCTGCACTTCCAGAGTGCTTTTCCTATTGTATGATTACAGATATTTCTTTAAAACTTCAGCCTTATCCGTCTTCTCCCAGGGCAGATCCAGATCGGTACGTCCGAAATGTCCGTAAGCTGCGGTCTGTTTGTAGATCGGACGGCGCAGATCCAGCATCTTGATGATTCCTGCCGGACGCAGATCGAAGTTCTCGCGCACGATCTCTGTCAGACGCTCATCAGACAGCTTGCCAGTTCCAAAAGTATCTACCATAACAGAAGTCGGGCGTGCAACGCCGATAGCATAGGACAGCTGAATTTCGCATTTGTCTGCCAGGCCTGCTGCTACGATGTTCTTAGCCACATAACGTGCTGCGTATGCTGCAGAACGGTCTACTTTTGTGCAGTCCTTCCCGGAGAAAGCTCCGCCGCCGTGACGTCCATATCCGCCGTAAGTGTCTACGATGATCTTTCGTCCAGTCAGTCCACTGTCACCGTGAGGTCCGCCGATTACGAAACGTCCGGTCGGATTTACGAAGAACTTGGTGTTCTCATCTACCATGTCTTCCGGCAGAATCTCATCGAATACATATTTCTTGATATCCTCATGAATCTGTTCCTGAGTCACTTCCGGATCATGCTGTGTGGACAGAACCACTGCATCCAGACGTGCCGGTTTTCCATCATCATATTCTACGGTAACCTGGGTCTTTCCATCCGGACGAAGGTAAGATAAAGTACCGTTTTTACGTACTTCGGTCAGACGCAGAGCCAGCTTATGAGCCAGTGCAATCGGATACGGCATCAGTTCCGGAGTTTCATTTACGGCATAGCCAAACATCATACCCTGATCGCCAGCACCGATGGCTTCGATCTGCTCGTCGCTCATCTGATTCTCTTTTGCTTCCAGTGCCTTGTCAACACCCATAGCAATATCGGCAGACTGTTTATCCAGAACAGTCATGACTGCGCAGGTATCTGCATCAAAGCCATATTTTCCTCTGTCATAGCCGATCTCACGGACTGTGTCACGCACGATGCCCTGAATATCAATGTTTGCTTTTGAGGTGATCTCCCCCATAACCAGAACCATACCTGTAGTGGTAGCAGTCTCACATGCTACACGGCTCATGGGATCCTGTGCAAGAAGTGCGTCCAGAACTGCATCAGAAATCTGGTCGCACATTTTATCCGGATGTCCTTCGGTAACGGACTCAGATGTAAATAATACTTTTTCCATTTTTTTGTTTCCTCCCTGTGCAAGGCCCTCTGCCTGGCACTTTTTCATACAACGATTTCAGGGAGCCTCACTCCCCTGAAAGTTTATAGTAGCTTAGCCGGTACTGCATTCCGGCATTCCGGTTTTCCCTTTTATGCATAACGTGCGTAATAGGGGATTCCAACGGAATATCCTATTACATGAAAAAGGCCCGCAAAAAACGGACCTCCTATCATCTGATAAGTTCATCCTCTTATTGTTCGACTCTCATCGCTCAGGCTGGCACCTTCCTGCTGCAGGGGTTGCCGTGGTTTCTCAGATCCTTTGTATCTCCACCACTCTGAATAATCCGGACTGTCAATATATAAGCCTTTTGATCCTTCACGGACTCTGCGCTGAAATCTCACATTCTCCGCTTTGCATCTAGCTTTTGCAGTGAAAACAGCATAGCATACCATAAGAGGAAACGCAAGGACTTTTTTAGTAACACTTTCGCCTTAGTGTCTAAAAAAGCCGCTTATTATCTATAATTTCTCATTTACTTGTTTTTTCGGTAAATTCCTTGGCTGCATTGTCAATGCCATCCGGATTTTCGGCAAACCATTCGTGAAATCCTTTTCCGGATGCTGCCACTGTTTTTCCAAGTTTTACCAGAAATACCGGGATGTCTGTCTCCAGAATGGTTCCTGCTTCATGGCCCATGCGTTCCTGTCCCTGCAGTTCACATCCATTGACATACAGAAGGAACGCAGACTGTGCCTTTCCATCTACGGATTTGGAGGCTCCACGGAAACCAAGGACTCCTGTCTGATGAGTACCGCAGGAAGACGGACATCCGGAAATATGGATCTGGGGAAGGGCATTTTTCGGAAGGCCTGCTTCTCTCACTGCATTTACGCAGGCTGCTAACAGTCCCTGGGAATCCCGCAGTCCTACCTGGCACACGCTGGCACCGATGCAGCTGACGGATTCTTCAAATGTGGTAGCTGCCTGGTTTTCTGCTGTAACTGCCAGGACTTTTTTTGCTTCCTCTCCGGTCAGATTTACGATGTAGGCCGTCTCATAAGGTGCCAGATACATCTCCACTGCTTCCATCTCTTTTATGGCAGCTGCCAATTTGCAGAATACTTCCGGTGAGGGCATTCCTCCGATTGGGTGCCATGCCACGGTATACAGACCTTCCTGTTTCTGAGCAAGAACTCTTCTGTCGGAAACGGCAGTTCCATCGCCTTTTTTCGTTACGAGTTCTTTTTCTACATGCAGTTTTAAGTCTTCTCCGGAATCGAATACTTCCTGCAGTTTTTCCAGATAAGCTTTTTTATAGTTTTCTGCACCGCCTAAGATTTCCTGCAGGTAGCGGGTTCTAGCGTGGCCTCTGTTTTCATAATCTCCATAAGCACGGAAGGTCAGCCACATAGCTTTGATGTAATACAGAATGTCTTCCGGCTGTACCTGCTCTGCCACTTTTACACCAAAGCGGGGGTTATTTCCCAAGCCGCCTGCGCTGTACACGTCAAAGGTTCCGTCTTCTCTGGCTGCAAATCCCAGATCACGGAAGGTGGCATGAGGAAGGTTTTTCGGGGAATTGGAAAAGCATACTTTTAATTTACGGGGCATTTTTTCTGCCTTGATAAAATTCATCAGATACTCTCCGGCTGCCTCTGCCCAGGGACGCACATCAAAATATTCTTCTTTTTCTACACCGGACAATGGGGAACACATAACATTTCTGGGGAAATCTCCGCCGCCGCCCATGGTAACGATTCCTACATCCAGGGCTTTTTCCATAATGTCACACACAGTGTTCTGATCCAGATCATGAAGCTGAATGGTCTCACAAGTGGTAAAATGCATTCTCTTTACCTGATATTTCTGGACCATTTCTGCAACGAATAAGAGTTTTTCTTTTGTCACCCGGCCGGATGTCATACGCAGACGCAGCATACTTGCCTGGCCGCCTTTCTGGGCATAGCTTCCGTACAGACCGGAAAATCCTTTATAATCGTTTTTCTTTAACTCACCTGCATAAAAAGCGGCTGTTTTTTCCCGGAATGCGGGCATATCTGCTTTCCAGGATTTGGGATCAATTTTGTACATTTTTCGGTACCTTCTTTCTTTATCGTAACATTGCCGGCAGGCGGCATGTCCGTAATGGTCTCTCGTTTTTACAGGAGCTTTTCTCCGTTTTTCCATTCTTCCGGCTTTTCGTCGTATTTCTGGTTCAGCCAGGCAATGGCGGCATCCAGCCCTTCTCCGTCAAAGGGAAATGTGGCGGATTCTTTGGTTTCGTCTGCAGTCAGTTCAAAACACAGGGGACCTGGGAAGACAGTGGCTTTGATTTCGTCTCCTGTTTTTTCCAGGCGGTACTGCATTCCGTGACAGCTCCCTGTAAAACGCTCCTTCTTTAAAAAAGGAAGGGACATAATGGCTTTGATTTCGATCATTTTTACTGCCCCCTTAGAATTTCGCTCTCTGTCATTTTAAAACATCTTCTGTGAAAACGCAACCCTGGTTGAAAGAGCAATCCAGGATGCCGTGTTTATATCCCGGACACCGCAGAAAGCAGGGGGAGTCCGTCTGAGCTGCCTTTTTCCTTCCGGCAGCGGTATGCTGGGGCATGGTGAGCAGTTTCTTTTGCGCCGCATCTGCAGAGGAACCGCACGTCCCGCCCCATTATTATCTCTCTCTGAAAAAACGGGCAGGCACAGCCGGAAAGCTTTTCTTTCCTTCTGTGTCTGCCCATTTTGTATTTCCGCTCCTGTCAGCCTCAGCCAACTTTCAGCCGGAATTTCTGAATTTCTTTTTCACTGGAAACCCGCTCGATCTCTGCGCCCAGGCTCCTCAGTTTTTCATCAAAACACTCATATCCTCTCTGGATATATACAATATCATCCACAACGGTAATACCTTCTGCTGCCAGTCCTGCGATTACCAGTGCAGCTCCTGCTCTTAAATCCGGAGCACTGACTCTGGCTCCTGTCAGCTTCTCCACACCAGAAATAATGGCGGTGTTTCCTTCTACCTTAATGTTGGCTCCCATTCTGGCCAGCTCGTCCACATATTTGAAACGGTTTTCGAAAATACTCTCTGTCACAATGCTGGTACCATGTGCCAGTGCCAGGGTCACACCGATCTGGGGCTGCATGTCTGTTGGATAACCCGGATACGGAAGAGTCTTTACATTCGTGGTGTGAAGCCGTTTGGATGCTACCACGCGGACGGCATCGTCAAACTCTTCTACCTCACATCCGATCTCCTCCAGTTTTGCAGTGGTGGCTTCCAGATGCTTGGGGATGACATTTTTTACCATCACATCACCCTTCGTGGCGGCAGCTGCAAACATGAAAGTACCTGCCTCAATCTGGTCCGGAATGATGGAATACTCAGTTTTGTGAAGTTTTTCCACACCGCGAATGCGGATCAGGTCTGTACCGGCGCCCTTGATATTGGCTCCCATACTGTTTAAGAAGTTGGCTACGTCCACTACATGCGGCTCTCTGGCTGCATTTTCAATACTAGTAAATCCTTCTGCCATGGATGCGGCCATCATGATGTTGATGGTAGCGCCAACGGATACAGTATCCAGAAAAATGTGGCGTCCCCGCAGGCGTTCAGCCTCCGCAATGATAGAGCCGTGCTGGATGCTGACAGATGCGCCCAGTGCCCGGAATCCTTTCAGATGGAGGTCAATGGGCCTGCTGCCGATGTTGCACCCGCCTGGAAGCGGTACTTCTGCTTTTTTATATTTTCCAAGAAGCGCACCCAGCAAATAATAAGAAGCTCGGATACGTTTGATATATTCATAATCTACACTAACCTCACCGATCATGGAACCGTTGATGGTCACTTTGTGGCGGTTGATTCTGTTGACAACAGCTCCAATGCCGCTGATGGCTTCCAGCAGTACATTAATATCCTGCACGTCCGGCAGATTATCAATGGTCACTGTCTCATCTGTCATGATCGCTGCTGCGAGTATTCCCAGAGCGGCATTTTTCGCCCCTCCGATTTCTATTTCACCTACAAGCGGATTCCCGCCTTTGATAATATACTGATCCATAGGACACCTCAGTTTTTCCTTTTTCTATCTCAATATCACCTGTATGATATGCCCCTTCATACTAGACATTACGTTATTATTATATCACAATCCGAACTTTTGTAAACAAAAATTAAGATTTCAGTAATTATTCCTGTTTCTTGTAAATTTTTTTCTCGAATCCCAGGGCATTCTTATGCACTTTTACCAATGCCTGCATCTTTCAATGCAGCCACAAGCACTTCCAGCGTCCCTTCTACATCCAGTCCGTCTTCCTCAATCACAATCTGTGCATACTTCTCATAATAAGGAACTCTCTCTTCATAAAGATCCAAAAGAGTCTGTCCTTCTTTGAGAACCACGCCTCTGCATTTTAAATTTCCCAGGCGCCTGCACAGTGCTTCATAACCAAGTTTGAGGTAAACAACGACTCCGATCTCCTGATAATGCTCCATCGCTTCTTTTCCATAGATCACGCTTCCCCCCGGGGAGATCACGCTTCTGTCTGCCTGCAGGTCACGGTTCACCTGATTTTCAATTTCAAGGAAACCTTCATTTCCACGCTCTGCAATGATCTCACTTAACAGCTTTCCTTCCTGTTCCTGAATCAAAAGATCCCCATCTATAAACCGGTATCCCAGTACCTTGGCCAGCACAACACCGATGGTGCTTTTCCCGCAGCCCGGCATTCCAATTAAGATTACATTTTTCATCATTTTACCTCCGTCTGACGGTTTTCACTGTTTTAGTATTTTAGCACATCCCCTTTCATCCCGCAACCGCTTTCTGTCCGGGGGGCTTTCCGCATTTTTTTGCATTTCCCGCCATTGCGTCAAAATTATTTTTTTCTTCCCTGTACTTTTCAAAAAATACTTGGATTTTTTAAAAAATGATTGTATTATTCTAGTGGTCAGTGTTAAAATAGGCGTAACAAAGGAACGCAGATATTCAGACGATGAAGTCCTATTTTTCATATGTCTGTTTATCTGCGTTTTTTCTTTCCAATCGTGCACAGGTGGTGCATCGAAATATAAATTTTGAAATTGGAGGAAATGCGCTATGGAAAATTTAGGCTACTACAATGGAACTGTTGATCTTATCGAAAACATCCGGATTCCCATGACCGACCGCGTCTGCTATTTCGGTGATGGCGTATACGATGCTACCTATGCCCATAATCACAAGATTTTCGACCTGAAAAACCACATCGACCGCTTCTTTAACAGTGCCGGCCTGATGCGCATGGACATTGGCATGAGTAAGGAAGAGGTGGGCGCTCTTCTGGAAGAAATGGTGAAAAAAGTAGATGCCCAGACCCAGTTTGTATACTGGCAGGTGACCCGTGGTTCCGAAATCCGCAACCATGCCTGGAAAGACGGTATCAAGGGAAACCTCTGGATCATGATCAAACCTGCTTCTATCACGGATCTTTCCCAGAAGATTAAAGTCATCAGCCGGGAAGATACCCGTTTCCTGCACTGCAACGTCAAGACTTTAAACCTGCTTCCCTCTGTTCTGGCTGCAAAAGAAGCAGAAGAAGCTGGCTGCCAGGAATGCATTTTCCACCGCGGTGATATCGTGACGGAATGCGCCCACAGCAATGTTTCTATTTTAAAGGACGGCGTTTTAAAGACACATCCCACCGATCATCTGATCCTGCCGGGCATTGCCAGAATTCATCTGATTGCCATGTGCAAAGAGCTTGGCATTCCGGTGGATGAGTGCAATTATACCATGAAGGAACTGATGGATGCAGATGAAGTCATTGTCCACAGCTCCGGTACTTTTGCGGTAGGTGTGGAAAGTGTAGACGGCATTCCAGTAGGAGGAAAGGCTCCCGAACTTCTGAAAAAGCTCCAGGATGCACTGACTGCAGAATTTTTAGCGGCTACCCAGCCTGATTAAACATACGCTGCGCCGCTCTTTGTGAAGGAGGATTTCACATGTCACAAATACGCTGTCTCCCTGCCGGGGATATGGCACTGAATGTCGATTTCGGCAGCGAAATCAGTGAACCTGTCAACAATCAGGTGCAAAGCCTGATGCAGGCTCTTGACGATGTCTGCATTCCCGGAATCATCGAAGCGGTGCCTACATTCCGTTCTGTTCTGATTCATTATGATCCGCTGCAGATCGGATATGATACATTATGTGAGAAAGTAACTGCACTTACAAAGGGAGGAGTCCGCGGCGGCGCCTCCCTGAAACGGATTTTTGAGATTCCCGTCTGCTACGGTGCCCGTTTCGGCGTTGATCTCCATGACGGGGAAAAGCTCACCGGTCTTACCGCTGATGAGATCATTGCCATTCACAGCGGGCAGGATTACCGGATCTATATGCTGGGATTTCTGCCTGGATTTCCTTATCTGGGCGGCATGGATCCCCGCATTGCCATGCCGCGCCTTTCCAATCCACGGACGAAGATTCCAGAAGGAAGTGTTGGAATTGGCGGCTCCCAGACCGGCATTTACCCCATGCAGTCTCCTGGAGGATGGCGGCTTCTTGGCGCTACGCCCATCAAGCTTTACGATCCGGACCGTGAAAAACCCATCCTGTATGAAGCAGGGGATTACATCCGGTTTGTTCCTATTTCCCTGGATGATTATTATGATATCCACCGCATGGCAGAGGATGGCCGCTATACCTGCCGCGTCACCCTGGAACCTGTCAAAGGAGGTGTACACTAATGGCTATGAAAGTTCTTTTCCCAGGTGCACTTTCCACGTTTCAGGATCAGGGACGCATTGGGTTCCAGAAATACGGCATTACTTCGTCCGGTTCTATGGATGTCCGCTCTGCCGCCATGGCCAACGCTCTGGTGGGAAATGATCCAAAGGAAGCGGTCCTGGAAATGACGGTATTAGGGCCTATACTCCAGTTTTCTTCTCCTGCAGTGGCAGCTGTCGCTGGTGCCCCCATGCCCCTTACTTTGAATCAGAAACCGGTTCCCATGAACACTTCCTTTTCCATTCAGCCCGGTGATCTGCTCTCTTTCGGCGGAGTATCTGCTGGCTGCCGCTCCTACCTTGCCGTAAAAGGTGGATTTGCCCTGGAGCCGGTGATGGGAAGCTGTTCTACCAATATCAAATGCCGGATCGGCGGATTTCAGGGCCGTCCTTTAAATTCCGGAGATGAAATCCCGCTCTCTCTCGAAGATCCAGGCAGCTTTACACCAAAAACACTGCCCGTCATTTCTTGCCCAAAGGAAGTGACTCTTCGCACCGTTGCCGGACCCCAGGAAGAATCTTTTACGGAAGCAGGAAAGCAGACTTTTTATTCTTCTGCTTATCAGGTATCCGATTCTGCTGACCGCATGGGATACAAGCTTACCGGCACCCCTGTGGAAAATACCGGCTCTGTGGATATTATTTCGGACGGCATTGTCTTTGGTTCCGTCCAGATCCCGCCAAGCGGAATGCCCATCGTAATGATGGCTGACCATCAGACCACTGGCGGTTACGCGAAAATTGCCACTGTGATTTCCTGTGACCTTCCTCTTCTTGCACAGACAAAACCGGGGGACACTGTCCGTTTCGCACCGGTTTCCATTCAGGAAGCACAGGATCTGCGCAGAACCTTTGCAGAGAACCTGAAGCGTTTCTGGAATTAGCCAGACGTTTTTGGTACTCTGTGCCATTTTTTAAGGAGGTTTTCCTATGGATTATGCATCGATGTCTCCAAGAGAAGTCCGCGCCCTGATCCGTGAGGGGAAAATTACCGGCCCCACTGCCGGCATGTGCGCCGGTTATGCACAGGCCAATCTGGTGATTCTTCCCAAAGATCTGGCTTATGATTTTCTTCTGTTTGCCCAGCGAAACCCCAGGCCCTGCCCCATTTTGGAAGTGTCTGATGCTGGCAGCCGCCATCTGCATTTTATGGCAGATGACGACGCTGACATTGCAAAGGACTTTCCGGGATACCGGATCTATGAAAACGGCATCCTTACCGGGGAATATACCGATGTTTCTGCGTTCTGGAGAGATGATCTCGTGAGTTTTCTCATTGGATGCAGTTTTTCCTTTGAGGCAGAGCTTTTAGAGGCCGGCATTCCGGTACGGCACATTGAAGAAAACTGCAATGTCCCCATGTACAACACGAACATTGCCTGCACACCTGCAGGTGTTTTCTCAGGAAATATGGTGGTCAGTATGCGTCCCCTTCCCTATAATCAGGTGGTTCGCGCAGTGCAGGTGACATCCGCCATGCCAAGAGTCCACGGTGCCCCCATCCATATCGGAGATCCCTCCGCCATCGGTATTCACGACATTACACGGCCGGATTACGGCGACATGGTCACTATCCATCCTGGCGAGGTTCCAGTGTTCTGGCCCTGCGGCGTTACGCCTCAGAATATCATTATGAACAGCCGTCCGCCTTTTGTGATCACCCACGCCCCTGGCCACATGTTCCTGACCGATGTAAAAAATACTTTGCTGAAATATTAGAGAAAGAGGTTTTTTATTATGATGTATGCCATTGATTTAAACTGCGACCTGGGCGAAAGCTTCGGCGCATACCATATCGGCATGGATGATGCAGTCATCCCCTTTATTTCTTCTGCCAACGTTGCCTGCGGTTTTCATGCGGCAGATCCGCTGGTTATGGAAAAAACCGTTGCTCTGTGTAAGGAAAACCAGGTGCAGGTAGGTGCCCATCCTGGCTATCCGGATCTTGTGGGTTTTGGCCGCCGGAATTTAAATGTGGCTCCTGCTGAACTGAAAGCCATGGTGATGTACCAGGTGGGTGCTCTGGATGCTTTCTGCCGTGCAAAAGGACTTTCCATGCAGCACGTCAAACCCCACGGCGCTATGTACAATATGGCTGGAAAGGATCTTGCTCTGGCCTCTGCCATCTGCGAAGCCATCTATGAAGTAAATCCTTCCCTCATTCTTATGGCTCTTTCCGGAAGTAAAATGACGGAAGCTGCTGAAAAGACTGGATTAAAGGCTGCCCGCGAGGTGTTTGCAGACCGTGCCTATGAGGAAGACGGTTCTTTAGTCGCCCGCACCAAACCGGGAGCTATGATTACCGACGAGGATCTGGCCATTTCCAGAGTCATCGGCATGGTAAAAAATCATAAGGTCACTGCCATTAGCGGAAAGGAAATTCCTATTACAGCGGACTCCATCTGTGTGCACGGCGATGGCCCGAAAGCACTGGCTTTTGTCCAGAAAATCCGCCAGGCACTTCAGGCAGAAGGTATTGCCATTAAACCGCTGAAAGAGATTCTGTAAGAGAGATTTCATGGAATTGTTGTCTTTTTGACATGCGTGGCAAAAAAGAGGCACCGCTCCATAACTGAGTCAAGCGGATATTCGCAATCCGCTTCGCTACTTGCTCATAACCGAATGCTGCTTCGCAGCTTATCAGGAGTGGCTTGCACCACTCCTGATACAAGCAAGTCCCAACCCACTGCTTATTGCTTTGCGCAATTGAAGCAGGGGACTTGCTTGATTCGGTTAAACAGTTATTTGGCGATGCCCCTATTTTTTATTCGGCTTTGTACAGTTCAGTAAGGATTTTCACGCACTTTTCGATTCCCAGTCTGCCGCTGTCCAATGTCACATCATAGTTTTCTGCAGCCCCCCATTTCCGGTCTGTGTAGAACTGGTAATACGCTGCACGCCGTTTGTCTTTGTCTTTCAGGCGTTTCTCAGGCGGCGCTTCTTTTTCTCCGTACTGTTTGACGATCCGCTCCGCCCGTTTTTCCATGGACGCATGTACGAAAACAGTCAGGCAATCTGCCTGGTCCCGCAGAATGTAGTCTGCACACCGGCCAACAATGACACACGGCCCTTCTTTTGCCAGATCCTGAATCACCTGGCTCTGTACATTCCACAGGTAATCCTGATTGGAATATCCCATATAATCCCGCTCAGAAAATGCATTGGCAAACCAGTTTCCATACGCTGCATATTCGCCTTTTTCTGCGATATAACCCTTGGCAAAACCAGTCTTCTCTGCGATCTTATCAATCAATTCATGGTCATAACAGGGGATTCCCAGTTTTTCTGCGGTCTCTCTTCCAATGGTACGTCCTCCGCTGCCAAATTCACGACTGATAGTGATAATACGATTCTTCATATGGAACCCTCCTTCCAAATCTTTCCCTCTTTTTGTGTTTATTATAACACATTCAAGAATAAATTGTAAGATATTTTTGCAATATTATTTTTAAAAACCTGACTTTTTTACATGGATCCTACAACATCCGATACGTCAAGAATGTCATCAGCGGCAGCGTCACCACAGACACCAGCGTGGTAAATGCCATGATCTGGGCGCCGCGTTCTCCGTCCTCCTCACTTCCAAAGGCTGCCGGAAGCAGGATAATAGACGCTGCTGCCGGACAGGCGGCACACAGGGTAGTGACTATACATGCCATTTCCGCAATGGGAAACCACTGATGCACTCCCAAAGCCGCCTCCAAAAGCAGAAAAATTCCAGGAGCTGCCAGAGTTCTCAGCGCCATACAGCGCCAAATTCTCCAGTCTTTTACAATGGCTGCAGGCGCTACCTGTGCCAGAAAAATACCGGTGATAATCATAGACAGCGGTGTGTTCATGCTGGCCATATATTCAATGGTCTCCCCCACAAAGGACGGATAGGGAATCTGGAAAAAATAGGTGATCATCCCGATAATAACCGCAATGCATCCCGGATTCACAATGCATTTTTTCAGGCTCAGCTTCATATCCGGAATCAGCGTAGTAATTCCCTCGATCCACAAAACTACATTGAATACTCCCACAAAGGCCGTGGCATAGAACACGCCCTCACTCCCCATCAGGGCCTGTAAAACCGGAAACGCCATAAATCCGCAGTTGGAATATACGGCTCCCATCCGTTCCAGGCGGTGGCGTCCCTCAGGGTCTTTCCGGATAAAAACCCTGGAAACTACAATCGCAATTACATGAAAGGCAAGGGAAATGGCAAACGCCAGCAGAAGCCCTGCTGTCCGCTCAGGTGTGCGCTCCTGCCGGTACGCATTGATCAGCAGGCAGGGCGAAATCACTTTCAGCAAAATACTGCTGAAAGACCTTGCCGCCTCCATAGACACCATCCGTTTTTTTGCCAGAAAAACTCCCATGCCGATGAGACAGAACATCAGCACCACCTGATGAAACACAATTCCCGCTACTTCCATTTTCTCTTCTCCTTTGTTCCAACATCATCTTTGTTTCAGTATAACAAAAAAAAGAGCAGATGTCTGCCCTTTCATGATACTTTTCTTCTCCCACCTGGGACGTATGTTGGGGAACGGCCCGCTATTTCCATTCCCCAGGTCCCATGTGTTGAGTATAGTTAAGGATTGAGTACATCTCCTAATGTACCCTTCTTTTGTAAAAAGTATTCCTGCTTTTTGTAAAATTCTTGTAAAACCGGAAATTTTTTTCTAATAATATCTGGGCACAATACTGCCGTCCATGGCATTGATCGTCATCCAGCTTCGCAGCTCTTCACTTCCTTCGATTCCGTAAGTCTCTTTTCCCTCTTCTGTCAGCGAACAGGTTCCGTAAAAATCCCACACCGGTGTCAGCAGATACCCCTGGGTATCCTCACTCCAGATCCTGGCATATCCAAGGGAAATCCGGCTGATGGTAATGTTTATAGCATTGTCTTCCATAATCTCACCCCAGGGCTGGAGATAGGAACTGCTTTCCAGATTTTTCACAAAATTGCTGCGGAAATTTTCCATGACTTCGGAAAATGGCAGAAGAAACACCGGCTGAGAAGAATAATCGGAAACCTCCATGGGATCCCTGTACTGAAACACTTCCAGACCCTCCGAAGAAAATCCAAAGATCACAAGCTCTGTCCCGGAGTCCTCGCCTCCCCTTTCATAAACATATTCTCCCAGCATGTTGACTGAAACATTCTGAATATTCCGGGTGTAATAATAAAGATCCAGCTTCCGTACTCCACCCATACCATCCAGGGCATTCGGATCATACCAGTTGGTTTCCCGTTGATAAAAGCAGGAAAAATCTGAAAATCCCAGGTCATTTTTCAGCTGTTCTGCCTGATTTCGGACATCTTTGGGGTTCCCTGGAACTTCTTCTATCCTTTCCTCCTCCACATCCATCGAATCTGTCCAGAATCCATTGACTTTCGAAATTTCTAAAATACTGCTGACATCCACTCCATTTCTCGCATGAAGCTCGCAGACCGCCCCGTCCCTGCGGATATATCCATACAGATCGCTCTGGGTTTCCTCAAACTCTTCTGCAGAATTTTGCAGCTTCTCTGCATCATCCACTTCTATTTCTGTATCTCCAGACTGCGTTTCTGTTTTCTCATACTCCTTGATTTCCAATGGGATTTCTTCCATTTTCACATCATCCGGCACGTCATCCATCATGCTTTCAAACATTTCCAGCCGCTCTTCCACCCGTGTTTTCTGTTCGTCTGTCTTGGGCTTTAAGTTCTTAAGCTGTTCGATCCTCTTTTCAAATTCTTCTTTTGTTGCACAGCCTCCCACATATCCCAGATTATTGTCCGGATAATACAGGGATTCTCCTAGAAACAGCACGCTCTGCACGGTTTTCAGATCTTCATTGGCAATCTGCCTTTCCTCCACTTTTTTCAGCAGAATTTCAGACACTTCCGGCACTTCTACCTCTGCCTGAATGGTGACAAACTTTTCATTTTCCAGAAGGGTTTCCTGGATTTTCTCCGGCGCTTCCAGCTGTTTTTTCAGATCTGTTCCCAGATGGTTTGTCTGATCTTCTTCATTTTTTACTTCTTTTGGCGCTACAATCTGGACTTCTGAATCTTTTCCACATCCTGTCAGAAGGAAAAACATCAGAAGCACGATGCATCCAAAAATTCCTGCTTTTTGTTTCCTGTCCCTCTTCATATTCTCTCCCCGGATTTTTATCAATCAGACATTCACTGTCTGCCTTCAAAGATCACATACACAGACGTACCCTCTCCCAAGGTACTCTCAATGGACAGCCTGGCACCATGGATCTGGGCAATCCGCTGGCAGATGGCAAGTCCCAGACCAATGCCCCCTGCTTTTTTGCTTCTGGATTTGTCCACCATATAAAATGCTTCTGTGACTCTGGAAATTTCTTCTTCTGGAATCCCTTTTCCATGATCCCTTACCAGAATAGTATTGTCCCAGGCTTTCAGCTCAATTTCGGAACCCGGCTTAGAAGCCTTGACCGCATTGTCCAGCAGGTTCACCAAAAGGCTTTCCATCAGGTCGGCATCCATCCACACTTCTCCCATCTGGCAGTCCATGGCAAGCTGAAGCTGATTTTCCTGCATCCGGTAAAGCTCCAGCTTCCAGACCCGCGCAAACATTTCTTTCATGGGAATTCGTTCCATGCGGATGCTCCGGTCGTCATACATGCCCAGAAGATTCATCAGTTTTCCAGACAGACGTTCCAGGCGGTGGCACTCTGTATTGATATGCTGAAGGGCTCTTTTCTGCTGTTCCGGATTCAGCCGCACATTCATCAGGGTATCCGAATATCCAATAATGGACGTCATGGGAGTGCGCAGTTCATGAGTCAGTCCTCCAAGAAGCTGTTTTCTCCGCTCAGACACTTCTTCCAGTTCCCGCATCTGGTTCTCGATCTGCTCCGCCATGCTGTTAAACACCCGGCCCACCCGGCCTACTTCATCTTTGGTACGCACCCTCATCCGCAGCTCATAATCTCCCTGGCTGATGCCCATGGCTGTCCGCTCCAGTTCTCCAAGAGGCCGCAGCTGCCGTTTCACCAGCCAGAAAATCATATCTACAGCAAAAAACAGCACCAGACACAGTGCCGCTGTAAAAATTCCTGCCATCCGCCTGACATTTCCATACACACTGGAAATATCCCTTACCAGCACCAGCTGATAAGTTCCCGGCTGCCCTGTGGAAATCTTCTGGCCAGCCACCAGGATGTATACCCCGTCTGTGCGCTGGATGATATACTCTGCTTTTTCACTCTGCCACCGATTTTCATTTCCAGGCAGCAGGTCATAATTGGTCAGGTTGCACAGCACCACCCCATCCTTTAAAAGCAGGTACTCTTTTCCGCCGTAGCGTTTCAGCAGGTACTTGGAGTAGGCTTTCCGTCCTTCCTGGCTGTACTGCCGCAGGTGATTTCCTTCCAGTTCTCTTCCCACACCCACTGCAGTGGTCTGCAGCTGCTGCAGACTGTTTTCCACAGTCTGTTTTACGTTGTTCTGTCCTGTCTCATAGATCAGAAAGCCGCCAAACACGCCCATGGCCAGTGTCATGACAATGCCTGTCAGCAGCGAAATCTTGATCCACAATTTCATCCTTTAATCCTCCAGCCGGTATCCGATCTTCGGAATGGTTTTGATCACGTCCGCCAGTCCCAGTTTTTTCCGAAGCTGGCCAATGTGCACGTCCACAGTACGGCTTTCCCCCAGATAATCATTTCCCCAGACCTGATTTAACAGCTGGTCTCTGGTAAAAGCCCTGTTTTTATTTTTCGCAAGAAGCACCAGCAGATCGTACTCCAGCGGTTTTAAGCTGATCTCCTGCCCTGCCTTGTATACCTGATGCTCACCAAGCACAATCCGGATGTCCGCAAATTCCAGCGTCTCTCTCTGTTTTCCGGTCCGCTCCAGTACCTTTTCCACCCGGACTAAAAGCTCCAGCACTTCAAAAGGCTTTACAATATAATCTTCTGCCCCGGAGCGCAGCCCCCGTACTTTGGAACCCACATCTGTCTTCGCGGTCAGATAGATCACCGGAATCCGGAAATGCTTCATCACTTCCATCAGAGAAAATCCATCTCTTCCCGGAAGCATCACATCCACCAGTGCCAGATCAAAGCCGGCTTCTTGTTCCAGAACCTCTTCTACCTTTCCTCCATCATAGACCTGAACTACCTCATAGCCTGCCACAGTCAGGTTCATTTCAATCAGCTCTGAAATGGCTTCTTCATCTTCCACCACCAGTATTCTGTCTGCCATTGTTTTGTTTTCTCCCCTGTTTTTCTTCTATCTTTTTAATTCCTGGTACAGTCTGCTCACTGGCAGTCCTACCACGTTGTTATAATCTCCCTGAATTCCTTTTACAAAAATGGCTGCCCGTCCTTGGATGCCGTAGGCTCCTGCCTTGTCCATGGGCTCTCCGGTGGCCACATATTCCCGGATCTCCTCTTCTGTGATGGGATACATTTCCACCTGGGTCTCCTCATAAAATGTCCGCTCTCTCCAGCTTCCCTGGTTTCTGGAAAGAAGTGCCACTCCAGTGCAGACCTGATGCACTCTCCCAGAAAGGAGGCGCAGCATTTCCTCTGCCTCTTCTTTGCTGTGGGGTTTTCCCAGAATTTTTCCATCCACAGCCACCACGGTATCCGCTCCAATCACGATAACATCTTCTTCCTCCAGACCGCTTTCCGTCACTGCCCTGGCCTTTCTGGCCGCCAATTCCATAACCGCTTCCCAGGGTTCTTTCTTCGTAATGGTCTCATCTGCTTCGCTGACTTTGATTGTAAAAGAAATGCCTGCCTGCTCCAGAAGCTCTTTTCTTCTGGGGGACCCAGACGCCAGAATGATCTTTTCCATGTTTCTATTTTCCACCTTTTCTTCCGTTCTTCGACAGTTTTTCTGCCATCTTTCACTGTACTAGTGTATCATCGCTTCTTTTCCCCGGCAAGGCATTTTTTTCAAACGCACTCTAGAGCGTGTTTGAAAAATGCTTTCTGTAAGATGTACGTCACAATTTGTGGAAGATTTTGTCTGAATGAGGGCGGCGTAGCGGGCTACGTCAACCGAATGAAGGCAAAATATCACGCAAAGTGGGGCGTGCAAATTGCAGGAATGATTTTCAAACACGCTCTAGGACTTGCCCCCGCCATAAAAAACGTGGTACACTAGAGCGTGTCTGAACCCAAACTGCCAAAAGGAGGATTTCCATGGATACCCTGGATAAAAAGATTTTGGAATGCCTGCAAAAAAATGCCAGACAGAGTGCTTCTGATATCGGCAAAACTATCCACCTGTCTGTTTCTACGGTCATTGACCGCATCCGGAAACTGGAAGCTTCCGGCATTATTCAGCATTATACTGCCGTCCTGGATGAGAAAAAGCTTGGAAATGATGTGACTGCCCTGATGGAAGTGAGCCTGGAGCATCCCAGGTACTGCGAAGCCTTCACCAATGCGGTTGTTTCCAACTCTTCCATCACGGCTTGTTATTATCTGGCGGCTGATTTTGACTTTCTCCTAAAGATTGTCTGCCGCTCCTCGATGCAGCTGGAGGAAATCCACCGCTTCATCAAGATTCAGCCCGGCGTGTCTTCCACCCGGACTCATTATGTACTAAAAGATGTAAAACACACTTATTCTCCTATTTGGGAGGAACTGCCGGATTCCCACAGGTGAGTCCGGTTTTCTCTTTGCTGCAGTGCCTGGCACACCAGCCTGGCATCTGTAGGATACTCATACACCATGGTTCCATATTTCTGTCTTCCTTCATTTCCTTTTCCAAGAACCAGCACCACGGTCTTTTCCCTGCATTCTTCCACTGCCCTGCGGATGGCCTGTCCACGGTCTTCAATGCACTCGCAGGAACAGCCCACCATTTCCACATAATGCCGGATTTCGCTGGAAATTTTCTCGACTCTCTCCACGCCGGGATCATCGGCTGTCAGGTAAACTTTCTGGGAAAACAGTCCGGCAATCAAGCCCAGATCTCTTCTTCGGTTGTATGCTTTTCCACCAGGGCATCCAAACACGGACACAATCCGCCAGCCCGGATATTCCAGATAAATGGAATCAAACAGCCGCTCAAAGCTGAGCCGGTTGTGAGCATAATCAACCACTGCCCGCACCTTTCCATCACCGCTGACATACTCTTCCATTCGCCCGCTGACCTGAACCTCTGCCAGGCCTTTTTTCATGTATTCCACCGGTATTTTATATACATAAGCTGCCGTAATGGCTGCAAGGGCGTTTTCTACATTGAAATTCCCGTGCATTCCCAGGGTAAAGGTCTCATGAAAACGGTCACATTTTACCCGGAAGGTCAGTTTTCCATCTTCCACCCGGATATCATGTGCCCACAGATCCGGGCTCTTGGACGTGCCAAAGGTCACTACCCGGTCTGCCATCCTGGCTGCCTTTAACATCCGGTCTGCATAAGGGGAATCCACGTTGACGCAGGCCGTTCTGGTCTGCCGGAACAGGGACAATTTGGCGCTGAAATAATCTTCGAAATCTTCATGCTCACAGGGGCTGATATGGTCCTCTGAAATGTTCAGAAAAATCCCCACATCGTATACAATCCCCCGGACTCTGGCATATTTTAACGCCTGGCTGGAAACTTCCATGGTAAAATATTCCATGCCCGAATCCACGGCGTTTCGCAGGTGTCGGTAGACTTCCGGTGACTCCGGGGTGGTCATTAGAGACGGCTGGTTCTGTTTTCCGTCAAAGAATTCAATGGTGGACAACAGGCCGGTCTCCTGGCTTCCTCTTGCCTTTTCCCAGGTATCCAAAATCCCTTTCAGATAGTAGGCTGTGGTGGTCTTTCCCTTGGTCCCGGTGATGCCGGTCATCTTCAGGCAGTCCTCCGGTCTTCCGTAAAAAGCCTGTGCCAACACCGCCATTGCCCTGCGGATGTCTGTTACCAGCAGATAACTCATCGGCTTTTCTGTTTTGCAGACCTGCTCACTGACGTAACAGATGCATCCGTTTTCCCTGGCCATTTCCAGGTATTCTTGTTTAAAGGCAGCTCCTTTGCACAGGAAAATGCCGTTTCGCACAGCCTCCCTGGAATCGTAGGTCAGCCCCTCTACCGGAACATCCTCATCTCCAAGGATGTGATTCTCTTTTAACAGCTCTGCTTTCTCCAATAGTTCTCTATATTCATACAATACTTTCTGCATGTCTTCCTCCCCAAACATCCCTCTGGATTCATTCTGTTACCCATTATACAGGACATGCTCTGCAAAAGTATACAGCGCGTTGTAAACGAAATGTAAACACCGCCATAAAAATCTGCCTCTTTCTTTGCAAATTTCTTATTTTATGCTATGCTAGAGCATGTCTGAAAAATACTTTCTGTAAGATGTACGTCACAATTCAGGAATGATTTTTCAAACACGCTCTAAACTTATCATCTATGAAAGGACTCTTCCTCAATGAAAGAACAGTTATATACCATCCCTCTGACAGATGCCTTCCAGGCCGGGGACGAATGCCCCTTCTGCTTTGTGCAGCGTTCCCTGGAACAGCATTCCATTGATTTTGTTTTAGGCTCCGGCGCTTCCTACATGGAAGATGATGTCCGTGCAGAGACCGACAAAATGGGCTTCTGCGCCCGTCATTATGAAAAAATGTTTATCTATGGAAACAAACTTGGCAACTCCCTGATTCTGGAAACCCACATCAAAAAGCTTTCCAATGATTTAAAAAAGGAACTGGCCAGTTTTAAGCCAGAAGCAAAGCCTTCCCTGTTTTCCCGTTTTTCCAGAAACAACAGCGCAGACGCCGCTTCTGACAATTCCGTAGTCCGTTTTGTCCGCACTCAGGAGCATTCCTGCTACATCTGCGATCATGTCGCTTCCACCTACGCCCGTTACCTGGATACGTTTTTTGAAATGTACAAAAAAGATCCCTCTTTCCGAGATCTTGTGAAGAATGGAAAAGGCTTCTGTCTTCCTCATTTTGCGGATCTGGTGCAGGGCGCTGCAGGAAAATTAAATGAAAAAGACCGCAGTTCTCTCTATGAAATCCTTTTCCCGCAGATGACGGATGCTTTAGACCGGATTGCCGGTGACCTGGACTGGTTCCAGAAAAAATTTGATTACCAGTTCAAGGATGCCGACTGGAAGGACTCCAAAGATGCTGTTCAGCGCGCCATGCAGAAAGCAGCCGGCGGTTATCCTGCAGATCCTCCTTATGTGCAAAAATAGAGAGGCACAGGGCCTCTCTATCTTTCCTTTTCCAGAATCAAAGTTTTCCAATCTGGGCTGCCACTTTCTCTAAGTCTTCCCGGATGGAAAGCTTCTGGGGACAGACTTCCTCACACTGGCCGCAGCCAACGCACTGGTCTGCCTGGGCACTTTCTCCCAGATCATTGTAATTCCATTTGGTACTTTCTTTGTTTCCGTACATTGCATAATCGTTCCAGATCCGGAAGTTTCTCGGAATATTAACCCCGTTTGGACATGGCATACAATATGCACAGCCAGTACAGCCGTTGTTGGTTCTGGCGCGGATAGCATCGGATACCTCTTCCACAAGCTTCTCTTCTTCCTCACTCAGCGGTTCAAAGTTCTGGAAGGTTTTCAGGTTATCCTCTACCTGCTCCATGGTGGACATACCGCTTAATACCACATGAACATTGGGTCTGCTGGCAATCCACCGCAGTGCCCAGGAGGAAATGCTGGTATCTGGTCTGGCTGCTTTAAAGGGCGCACAGACTTCTTCCGGCAGCTGTGCTAAAGAACCGCCTTTGATGGGCTCCATAATTACCAGGGGCACGCCCAGCTTTTCCGTAAGAGCATATCCTTTGTCGCCTGCCTGAATGTTCCGGTCCATGTAGTTGTACTGGATCTGGCAGAAATCCCATTTCCGGCTGGTCAGAATCTCTTCGAACACTTCATAATCATCATGGAAAGAAAATCCCAGATACCGGATTTTTCCTTCTTTTTTGAATTTTTCCAGTTCTTCCGGAATACCCAGTTCCTTCATTTTTTCCCAGCGTTCTTTGTTCATGGCGTGCATCAGGTAAAAGTCCACGTACTCCACATCTAAACGTTCCAGCTGTTCCTGAAGAAATTTTTCGGCATCTTCTTTCTTTTCCACCAGCCACACTGGAAGCTTCGTTGCCAGGAAAAAGCTGTTCCGGTCATACTTTTTCAGGACACGGCCCACAAAGGGTTCGCTCTCTCCATTGTGGTACGGATAAGCCGTATCAATGTAGGTCACTCCTGCTGCCATGGCCTTGTCAATCATTTTCTCTGCTTCTGCCTCGTCAATGGTTTCATCCTGCTTTTTCGGAAAACGCATACAGCCAAAGCCCAGCAGAGACGGGGATACCCCCAGTTTTTCAAATGTACGATGTTCCATGTAAAACCCCTCCATAGATACATTTAAACACATTTAACTATATTAAGCAATATGTTTAGTTACTTATAAGTTTCTCCTTTTATGATGCCAGGGTCAAAAACCTGAAACCACGATGTGCTTGCACAGGAGTGGTTTTATGGCTTAGTGACCCGCCCGATATGGTGCAGAACATCCAGTGGATGTTCGTTTTGCACCGACCGAAGCGGAGCGTAGACATAAAAGTGAAGCGCTAGCTTCGCGATATGCGAATATTGGGCAGGATTGTGGAAGTACAAAGTACGGAACAATCCGTAAGGCATCTTTTATTATATTATATTAGTGATGGAACAGACGGATGCCGGTAAAGCACATGGCCATTCCATATTTGTTGCAGGTCTCAATGACTGCATCATCGCGGACAGATCCGCCTGGCTCTGCAATGTATTTCACACCGCTCTTATGCGCACGCTCGATGTTGTCGCTGAATGGGAAGAATGCATCGGATCCTAAGGTTACATCTGTCATCTGATCCAGCCATTCCCGTTTTTCTTCTCTGGTGAAGACTTCCGGTTTTTCAGTAAAAACTTTCTCCCAGGCACCGTCTGCCAGCACATCCATGTATTCTTCTCCAATATATACATCAATGGCATTGTCACGGTCTGCTCTGCGGATGCCCTCTTTAAACGGCAGATTCAGCACCTTCGGGCACTGGCGTAAGAACCAGTTGTCTGCCTTCTGGCCTGCCAGACGTGTACAATGTACACGGGACTGCTGGCCTGCACCAATACCGATGGCCTGTCCACCTTTTACAAAACATACGGAATTGGACTGGGTATATTTCAGGGTAATCAGAGAAATTTTCAGGTCACGCAGTGCCTCTTCCGGAATGTCTTTGTTTTCGGTAACCACATTTTTCAGGAAATCATCGTCGATTTTCAGCTCCTGACGGCCCTGCTCAAAGGTCACGCCATATACCTGTTTGTGCTCAATGGGAGCCGGACGGTAGGTTTCATCCATCTGGATTACGTTATAATTGCCGTTCTTTTTCTGTTTCAGAATCTCCAGAGCTTCTTCAGTGTACCCCGGTGCGATTACTCCGTCAGATACCTCCCGCTTGATCAGCATAGCAGTATCTTTGTCGCACACATCAGACAGAGCAATGAAATCACCGAAAGAAGACATTCTGTCAGCGCCTCTTGCACGGGCATACGCACAGGCCAGAGGAGACAGCTCTCCTAAATCATCTACCCAGTAAATCTTTGCCAGAGTCTCATCCAGGGGCAGTCCTACGGCTGCGCCTGCCGGGGAAACATGTTTAAAGGAAGTAGCTGCAGGAAGTCCGGTGGCTTCTTTTAATTCTTTTACCAGCTGCCAGCCGTTGAATGCGTCCAGGAAATTGATGTAACCAGGACGCCCAGAAAGCACAGTGATAGGAAGGTCACTGCCGTCTTCCATATAAATGCGGGAAGGTTTCTGATTGGGGTTGCAGCCATATTTTAATTCCAGTTCGTTCATCTTTTTCTCCTCTTCTTTTCTGCCGAAAGTATCCGCATGTTCTGCGGCCTATGTTCATCTTTCGTATCTTTTCAGTGGTTTTTGTTGATGATCTTGGTCTCGTAAGTACCGTCTGCAATGTTGATGTAACGTACAAACAGGGAAACCTTGTTTTCTTCATTCAGGCTGTCCCACAGCATGGCTGCAAACGCTTCCATGTCATCGGGAATAGATACCAGTTTGGGTTCTCCCTCAAAGCTTGGCAGCGGATTTCCATCACATTTGTAGGTGTGAATGAAGCGGCCCTCTCCTGCCACGGCATTTTCATAAGCAAACGTATAGCGGCTGCAGCTTTCTGGATTTCCATTGTTACTCTTTAAAATAGACATGGCATAGCTGTATTTTCCGCCCTCTACATGAAGAATACCGGAAATACGCGGGGTGTAATTGGGGCCGTCCGGCTCAAACTCCCGGCTGCGCAGGGACTGCTCAAAGGTCAGCTGCTTGTCCATACCCTCGTAAATGGTATCAGTCTGGTCGCCGTTGGTTACGATGGTCTTGTTCCCCAGGACACGCACCGGTGCATAAATAATCAGGCTGGGATCTGTCAGTTTGGAAGGATCAAATGCCTGGGTGCGGATGCCTTCTCCGTCTTCTACAAAGACACGGTTGCGGCTGTTCTCGCTCCTTCCCATAATAAAGTAGGCTGTCACAGCCTTTGTGCCGTCAGCACTTCTTCCAATGATGATTCCTCTTCCAGGATAAGAATTTCCTTTCAGTTCCTTTTCCAGAGATAACAGCTCCATGTTTTTCCTCCTTGTCGTCACTGCAGACTTTTTCTAACAGCTCAGGGAACATGCTTTGCGTGTTTCCTGAGCTATCGCAGCATCTACGTTTCACTTCGGTCGGTGCCAAACAAGCGCCACCGGCGCTTAGCACCGCCAAATTCTCGTGCAAGCACGGACTTTGACTCACTGCTACGCATAAATCAAAAAAAGACCCACTTCCAGACATGAATGCCCAGACGGTCGGCCTACTCCCTTATACTCCCCGTGGTTCTCCACTTCCGTCAGTCGTATAATTACTTTAACCTTAGCACAAATCCGGATTCCCGTCAAGAATTTTTTCCCGGCAGATTTTTTTCCTGGCAGAATTCTCTTTACAATATCACGCACAAATCGTATCATATAGATACCAGGGGCAAAGATCCAAAACCACGATGTGCTTGCACAGGAGCAGTCTTATGGCGTTATGCCCCGCCAAACATACGGAGGTTTTTGTTATGCCGCGCAGCCAGGCCAGACCTTCTTCCGGCGGTATTACCATGACGGAAGGTTCTCTTTTTAAAAATATTTTTCTGTTCAGCGTCCCCCTGATGCTTACCCATCTTCTGGAAGTGCTTTTTAACATCAGCGATGTGGCCGTTGTAGGCCGCTTTGCAGACTACCGGGCCCTGGGTTCTGTGGGTTCTACTTCTCTGCTGGTCTCTTTGTTTATTGGATTTCTCATTGGCATGGGCACCGGCGTCAATGTCCGTACTGCTCACCAGCTGGGTGCCGGGGATGAAAACGGCGTCCGTGAAACCGTTCACTCTTCCCTGCTTTTGTGCGCCTTCATCGGCATTTTCATCTGCATCGTCTGTCTCATCGGCGCAGCTCCCATCCTCTCTTTGCTGAATACCAAAGAGGAGCTTATGGACGGTGCTGTTCTGTACATGAAAATCTACGCCCTTGGAATGCCTGCCATGGCCATTTACAACTTTGGAAACGGCGTATTAAATGCTGCCGGAGATACCAGACGGCCTCTGATCTACTTGTCCATTGCAGGTGTGTTAAATGTCTTGCTGAATCTGTTTTTCGTCATTGTCTGCCACCGGGCAGCAGACGGTGTGGCAGCTGCCAGCGCCATTTCCCAGTATCTGTCTGCAGGCCTGATTCTGTTTCACCTGCTTCACAGAAAAGATGTCTGCCGCATTCAGGTATCCAAACTCCGCCTCCATCCGGCAGCCTGCAAATCCGTGCTGATGCTTGGCATTCCCACCGGCATCCAGGATGCTATTTTTGCCATTGCCAACCTGTTTGTCCAAAGCGGTGTCAATTCCTTTGATGCAGTGATGGTCTCCGGAAATTCTGCCGCTGCCAATGCCGATTCGATCATCTTTAATGTACTGGCATCCTTTTATACCGCCTGCTCCACCTTCATCAGCCAGAACTGGGGTGCCCAGAAGAAAAAGCGGATGCTAAACAGCTATCTCATCTGCCTGCTTTACTCCTTTTCCACCGGTGCGATTTTAGGCGGACTTCTGCTGATTTTCGGACGGCAGTTCCTGTCTCTGTTTGCCACCGAGCAGGCTGTCATTGACTGCGGTATGGAACGGCTGCGCATTATGAGCTTTTCCTATGCGGTAGGCTCCTTTATGGACTGTACGCTCGCTGCTTCCAGAGGAATCGGAAAAACTACCGTGCCTACCATTGTGGTAATCCTGGGCTCCTGTGTTTTTCGGATCATCTGGATTTACACGATTTTTGCCTACTTCCACACCATTACGTCTCTGTACCTGCTGTACATCTTCTCCTGGGCCATCACCGCCGTGGTACAGATTCTCTACTTCCGAAGCCAGTTCCGGAAGCTCTGACAAACCTGCATTATTTCAGGAGAACGGTTTCTCCCACCGGCAGTGCCCTGGAATCTTTTCCATGGCCCACCTGTCCGGTTTTAAAAATGGGAAGCGCCGGATCATCCACAATCTGAACAGCCAGCTGCACTGCATCCGGCTGTTCTTTTTTTTCGTCCATTTCTGTAAAGGTTCCAAGAATCAGTCCTTTGATTTTCTGGAAAACGCCCATTTGACTCAGTTGGGAAAACAGGGCTGTGATCCTGGCCGCCCCTCCTGCCCAGCTTTCCAAAAACAGAAGCTTTCCTTCAAAGTCCGGCAGATACGGGGTGCCAGCCAGTTTTAACAGACACCGGACATTTCCGCCCACTAAAATGCCTTCCAGACTTTCTCCCTGGGGGACTCCCTGGATGGGTGCAGCTGAAATTTCAAACAGCCCATTTTTTCCATCAAAGACACTGGATGCAAAGGCTTCTGCCTGGCAGGCTCCAAAGGACCCTGCCAGATTTTTGGCCTGCCACAGTCCTCCTGATACGCCAGTTCTGGCATAAATGGCATTTAGCAGGCAGGTCAGGTCACTGTAGCCCCAGAACGGCTTCCTGGCTTTGGCAATCACTTCGTAATCCAGAAAGTTCAGGATTTCGTTTGCCAGATCTCCTCCTGACAGGTCGAAAATCCCTACAATGTCCGGATCTTGATAAGCGTCCATCAAAATCTTCGCCCGCTCTTTTGCCGTGCCGGAAAATACGTTGTACCGCTCATAAAAGCAGGGACTGATCACCGGATGCAGGCCCATTTTTTCAAAAGCCTGGCACACGGCTGCAATCTGGGACTCTTTTTCTTTGGAAAGGCCGTTGGAGCAGGCCGTCAGGGCAATGCGGCTGCCTTTTTCCAGATGAAAAAACTCCAGGACCTTTTGGGACGGATACAGGATTCTTTTTTCTGTCTTTTCCATCACTGCTCTATCCAATCACGATGTCGTAGGAAGCTTCAAAGCATTTTCCCTTTTCCAGTTTCTGAACGCCGGTTTTTTCGGAAAGGTCGCCGGTGTATCCGGTGTCATCGGTCCGTCCGTACCAGGGCTCCAGGCACACGAATCCGGCACCTGGTTTGGACCATACGCCCACATAGGGGAAGCCGGGGCATTTCACCGTGATTCTTGGTTTTCCATCCGGTCCTTCCAGCCCAACGCTGTTTAACTGGCCATTTTCAAAAATGTACACGCCTTCTGCAAACATATCCTCCGGCATCCGAAGCCGTCCTCCTGGCAGTTTCAGCTTGTAAACCTCCGGCAGTGCGGTTCCTGGCTCACCAATCCGGATAAAATCCAGGCTTTCCAGTCCGCCCTCTTCTGCCACCAAGTAGCTTCCTGGTTCCACATTGAAAGCCGGATGAGCGCCGATGGTAAAGTACATTTCTCCATCTGTGCAATTTTCCACGTTCCAGCCCACAGTCAGGACATTTTCTTTCAGCACATAAGTCACAGTCAGGCAGAAATCAAAGGGATAGCTCTCCTTTGTCTTTTCATTGCTTTTCAGTTCGTACACAGCCTTGGTGTCATCGGCAGATATCACCTCAAAATCCGTATCTCTGGCAAATCCGTGCTGCTTCATCACATATTCTTTTCCCTGATAATGGTACACGCCCTTGTGGGATGCCCCTACAAACGGAAACAGGATCGGCGCATGTCTTCCCCAGAACGCCGGATCTGCGTTCCACAGCATTTCCTCTTTGGTATCCTTCCGGAAAATCCGTGTCACCTCAGCTCCGTGTTCACTGATCTCCACCAGCAGTTTCTCATTTTCCAATGTTTTCATAATCGAAAGACCTCCTTGTCTTTTTGAAACATCATACCATTTTTTATCTGCTAATTCTACCACCCCCTTCAAATTTTCTCCCACACAAAAAGGATGCCCATAGGCACCCCTTTTGCGTTTCCATCTCTATTCTTCTTTCAAAAAACATGCATAATTGCTCTTTAACAGCAGCACCGGTGAAATCACTTCGTCTTCCTGGTCGCGGATGCCACGGCTCAGGTAATCCTGCATTTTCTGCACGGCCACTTCGCCCTGCTCCCACTGATACTGGCAGATCACAGCATCCAGAATGCCATTTTCGAAGAATCTGCCAAGCTCCTGGTACAGGTCCGTTCCCACCACCAGCACATCTTTGTCTGTGTTCCGGTCTTCCAGAATCCGGCAGACGCTGTAGGTATTTCTGGCATTGCAGATAAAGACGCCGTCAATGCCTCCCTGATCCAGGTACCGCCCGGCTTCCTCAGAAATTTCCGCACGGCCGAAGCCTTCCACCCGGCAGATCTCATGACCCAGCTTCTTCATCTCTGTCTCAAAGGCATCTGCGTAGATGTGGTTGCTGTAAATGCTGTTGTTTCCGCAGAATACCAGGATTTTTCCCTGCTTTCCACGGAGACCGTATTTCATAAAATCCGCTGCCAGACGGCCGCAGCACTTGTGGTTCACCTTAATGGTGCTCACATGGGGATCGTCCATAATACTGTAGCTGGAAACGATCACCGCATAAACTCCGCGTTTTGCAAACCGGTTGATCCAAATGCAGGATTCCTCGCTGTCACCTACAGTAATCAGGCCGTCCATCTCATCCAGATCTTCGTCATACACCCGTTCCAATTCCCTGGAAATCTGGGACATGGGATACTCGGATTCAATATACTTAAAATAAATCTTGAAAGGTTCCAGACGCTGTGCCTCTTTACGGATCCCTCTCCAGACATCTTTAAAGTAAAAGCGCTCCTCATCCTGGGCTTTTGGCAGCACCACATACACGGTCCTGGCACTGCGCTTCAGCACCGAAGCCGCTTCATCCAGCTGATAGTTGGAGCGCTCCACCTCATCCATGATTTTCTTTCGTGTTTCTTCGCTGAGACCACCCTTGCCGTAAATCGCCCGATGGACCGTTGCCATAGACACACCGGTTTTTTCCGCGATCTCCTTTAATGTAACCTTCTTTTGTTCCACCAGACACCTCCTGCATCCCGCGCATTTGATACCCACTTACCTATGCGGATATCCCATCTTTTTACTGTATACAAGAAATGCCCTTTTGTCAAGGAAAAGCCCGCCTTTCGTAAGAAGCGTTATTCGTATGAAGAAGCGGCTCTGGCTCCTCTTAAGAGTGCTTTTACATTTTCCAGCGGTGTCCCAATCTCCAGATAATCCGAGCAGGCAAAAATGTAATGTCCGCCGGGCTTTCCTGTCATCATCAGATCGTATGCTTTCTTTTCCACTTCTTCCGGTGTGGCCTCTTTCAGGAAATGAACCTGGTCAAAGTTTCCAAACAGAATCAGCTCATCTCCAAAATACTTCTTAGCCTCTGCCAGCTTGTTGTCACCCTGGGGTGCTTCCGAAATAGTCTCCCACACGGTAATGCCCAGCTTCTTGTATGCAGGATACAGACTGGTAGCTTTTCCGCAGTTGTGGTAGATAATCGGTTTGCCTCCTGCCCGTAAAATGTCAATGGTCTTTCTCTCATAAGGCAGGACGTGTTCTTCAAAATAATCAGAGCCCATCATTCCGCCGTTTGCGATATTGCCCTGCATTCCCACGCAGTCAAACTCGCTCTCCACAAAAATTTCATGATCACTGGCCACCAGGTCTGAGAAAAAGCTCATATAATCCTGGTAATAATCTTCTTCCATCAGGGCATCCACCATCATATCCTGTACATTAATATAAGTGGAAGCCAGATTATATACACCGCCCATTGCCCAGGGACAGGAAACACCCAGATCTCCGATCTCCTTCTTTGCAATTTTTCCAGATTCCAGAATGTGGTCAACATCCTGTTTTTCCCGCTTCGGGCAGTACTTTTTGAATGCCTCAAAATCATCGGAATCCTTGATCAGGTATTCCATGGTACTAAAATGAATGCCATTTAAAATCTTTTCATTATATGGAGCGCCCTCCACCTGTTTCATGGTGCGCACCGGCGTCTTCACCGTCATTGTCCGGATATAATTTCCGTTGATGATCTCCAGTTTCCGCTCCACTTCCCAGTTGGGGAAACTACGCTGGAGAAAATATGGAATCTCATTTACATATTGTCTGGTCACCAAATCAAAATCAAGTTCTTTTCGAAGGGCCACCGCGTCAAAAAGCCGGTCTGTATTTTTCTTATTGAAATAATAAGAAAGGTACTCTTCCTGGATAAATGGACTCACTGGTACTTTATCTGGAATACCGCCGTTTAATACACACAATAATCGTTCACGGGATGTCATATCACATTTCCTCCTTAATCTTATTATAAAAGTCCTGGACGACAGCCATGAAAGAGCCATGTTTGCATGGGCGAATTCATGGATATCAGACAGGCCAGGCCGTATGAGTAAGCAGGGCGATAGCCCGAATTACGAATACGGCGGCAGCTGTGGGAGTGCCAAAGGCGCGCAGCAGCTGACTTTCATGTATCGTGGTGCCGCTTTTTACCGCTCCTGCAGTTTTTTCTTTGCCGCCAGAATCACGCGTTCTGCCATGGGAACGTTGTGGGAATGGCTCATATCGCCGTTTTCTATTACCAGAACCCGGCTTCCCTCTGTTAAAAGAATGGCGTGAAGCTCTCCTTTTTCTACCAGATACTGGCTGCCCATTTCCAGAGCGCAGCACTGATAATCTTCATCCTCTTTTCCTTCTTTGGAAGTAAAGAGGAAGCCCCCGCCCTCCAGCACCACAAAGGCCTCTTCCGAATCTTCATGCACACCCCAGTTCTGAAAAGAAGTCAGGTCATTTACTCCCTCTTTCCAGGCGTGGATGGCTGTGCGCCACACACTGTTTCCCACGATACTGGTGTGGATTACCTCAAAGCCTTCTGCCTTTGTCAGATCAAACGTTAACATATGGTGACCTCCCGGCAGGCTTTCAGAAAATACCGGATCTGCTCATCCGGCATATTTTTGTCAATGCCTACACAGGAAATGGACAGGTTCTTTCCATTTTCGTGTCCGTCTCTAGCCAGTGCTGCCACTTCTTCGTGAATCTCGCTTTCGCTGGCCTTCATCAGGCGCACCGGGCTGTATCTGGCATTTAAGAAAATGCCGGGCAGCTTCTGGCGCACGGTCTTCAGATCGGAAAATGCGCCTACTTCTGCAAATTCCAGTCCTTTTAACTTGGAATATCCGTCTACCACATGCTCCATGGTCTTTCCGCAGTGATGAACTGCAAAATGCTGGAACACGTCTGCCAGCTCCTGGTCATATTTCAGGAGAAACTTCTCATAAATCTCATTGGAAACCATTTCCACAGAGCAGTTGGATGTCAGATAAACCTCCGGCATGGTCTGGCGCACAATGGCAGTGACTCCTCCGGAAATGTCATTGGAAAGCGCCTTAAAGCGTTTTCCCACATCAATGGACATTTTCGTGATCTTGGCAAGAAGCTCATCCACTTCGTCCGGCGCTGTATAATAAGCCACCAGCACATCCTGCCCCATCAGGTCCATGGCAATGTTCTGAATGCCCATCAGGTTTACGTAAGTTTCCACGTGGCCATAAGTTTCTTTCAGATAATCAATCTGTTTCTGTGTCCGGCTCCACACCTCGCTCTTGTCCAGATCCGGCACTTCCACATCTTCGATGCTGTCCTCATCTAAGCCCATGCATTTCACCTGGGGAGAATTGTCCGGCTCATAAATGATCTCACAGCCCATCAGCTCTGACAAAAGGTAACCTGCTGCCAGAAGGTCTGTGCCCAGAAGAGGGCGTTTTTTCGGATCTTTTTCCCCAATTCCAAACTCTCCAAAATGCTCATAAAGGGTCTTTCTCATCCGCACATCGCAGTCCATGCGATATTCTGGGTCATCAAAAAAATCCTGGGTAAAATCTACGCCTGCGTTTTTATGCCACCAGCTTGGGTGGAAGGTAATGTCATATTTCATACGGTTTCCCCTCTTTCCATGGCGTGAAGACGGTTGTACAGCTGCTCCTGCTCTTCCACGCTCTTGCAGTAGGTGACGCAGATGAGCTTCTGGTTCGGTCTCCACAGTTTCTGAAAGGCTTCAAAGCTGTTTTCCGCATTTCCAACAGCTCTTGCATTTAAAACAATGCCGCTTCCGTTGAAGGCATCTCCAAACACTTCCGGCTTATTGGGACTTGGGTCTGTCTCAATGGTAAAGGCACCGTCTGCGCATTTCACATTCCGGTAGGATTTTACCATGTGGATCTTCTTCTCCCACACACCGCAGGAATGGTACACAATGCCGCCAAATTCATCACCGATTTTCTCATCCAGGTCTTTAAACAGGTCCACATAATCGTCTTCGCTGATCATAATGGAAGTATCGTTGCTTAAGCCTGCTCCGGTAAATACCCGGCTGCTGGCAAATCCATGGCCCGGTCTTGCCAGGGCATCGCCAATAAGCTTTTGCTGCTCTTTCATGAAATCAATGAGCAGATTACTGCAAAGAGCTGCTGCCTCCCGCACTTCGTCCGGGGACTCATAGACTTCCATAAACATATCCGTTACCGGAAGCAGATAGGAAAGCATGTTCATGGGAGACTGAAGATCACTGAAAGATACCGGCACTTTTCCTTTGGTCTTATCCATGAAATACTCAATCATTTCCAGATTGTATTTCCCTTCCGGAGTCTGGGAAATGGGCACGTAATCTGAATCCAGGATCTCCTGGGCAGAGGCAAATTTTGCTTCCACACTTGGAGCCTGATCCGGCATCCAGCGGTATCTGCTTCCAAAACAGGAGGCAATGTATCCGATTCCGTACCAGGGTTCCAGGAAATTGGCAATATCTGCCTTGTAGGGCATACTTTCTTTTAATGCGCCAAGCTGCAGGGCTAAAGATTCCTTGTAATCCCGGCATTTGTCATAAAAAACACCATTGGCCCGTACTCTGCGGTATACCAGAAGACCACTGTCTGCCTCTGTAAATTTTTTATTTCCCTCAAGAAGGGCTGCTTCATAATCCTGATATGCGTCAAAATCAAAATTTTCCGGGGAAATAGGGGTTACTTCCGTACCCTGGGAATCCCGCAGACTGGTGTCAAACTTTGCTTCGCTCATGTAGAAACTCCTCTCTTCCTATGCCTTTTTAGGCAAAACAAATCTATATTCCGATTTACTAAATCGTTTTTGATAAATCGTTTTCCTTACCAGCATAATTATGAATCATACTCTTCCATCTGTCAATAAGATTTTTCAGGCTGTGGGGGATTCCCATCAGCCTTTGACTGCTCCTGCCATAATTCCTTTTACAAAGTATTTCTGCATACTCAGGAAAATGATCATAACCGGAATCAGAGACAGGATAATGGTGGCTGTCAGAGTGCCGTACTGCCAGGAAGCAGCTTCGTCACGCAGAAAGGTAATACCAACTGCCAGAGTCTGGGATTTTGCTGTCACACATAAGGTACGTGCGTAGGTAAATTCACCCCATACAGTAATGAAAGTCATAATGATCACGGTGGCAATTCCAGGTTTTACAATAGGAAGCATGACTCTGGAAAAGGTCTGCCACTGGCCCGCTCCATCAATGCGGGCCGCTTCCATCATTTCATTGGGAACTCCGCTAAACTGACCGCGCATGATAAATACAGACATGGGGAGATTGGTTGCAATGTAGGGAAGAATCAGTCCAATCACACTATCTACCAGACCCATTCTGGACTGCATAATGTAAATGGGAATCAGGTAAATAACATAGGGCAGCGTAATAATAATGAGAATGAATCCCAGAAACAGGTTTCTTCCATAATATTTGAATTTCGCAAAGGAATATCCAAGGGTGGCTGCAAACAGGACATTAAACAGCACACTCCAGAAAGAAACTACCACAGAGTTCCGAAAATATTTGAAGAAATTTCCAAGCTTGGTAAAAATAGATACATAATGTCCAAAGTACAGCTTTGAGGGGAACACCCGAAGCACATTGGTATAGATCTCAGAGTCATCTTTCAGAGAAGTCAGCAGCGTCCAGATAAAGGGAATCATCCAGGTAAATGCAATGAGGATCAGCACCAGCGAAATCACCAGATTGGTGATATTTTTCTTATTTATCACATGGTTCATGCTGCTGCCCCCTTTCTTCCTTTTCTCTTTTTGCCTTTTACTTCATCCGTGTCTTTCTCACGGTTTACAAACATGTTGATAGCAGAAAATGTCAGAATAACAATACCGATGAAATAAGCAATTGCAGATGCATAACCCATTTCATAATATTTGAATGCGTTCTGCCAGGTATACTGATACAGTACCAGAGTAGCCGTTCCAGGACCGCCGTTGGTCATAACGAATGGCTGCTCGAAAACTTTTACAGACTGGATAATCGCCCACAGTCCGCAGATTACGTAAGATTCTTTCAGGTTCGGCAGAATAATCCGGAAAATGGTCTGAATGCCGTTTGCTCCGTCGATCTTGGCGGATTCGATGATGTCATGGGGAATTCCTGCCAGTCCTGCCATAAACAGGATTACCAGCATTCCCATGTTTTTCCAGAGACTGACCACCACAATACTGAACATGGCCCATTTTCCTTCACCCAGCCAGTTGTGCGTCCAGGAGTCCAGCCCGAAAACCTGGCTTAAAACAGAGTTTAACAGTCCATACTGATTGTTGAAAATCCACTGGAAAATGATACCTGTCAAAGACAGAGGCACGACCATGGCCATGAAAATACAGGTCCGGTAAATGCCGGAACCACGCAGGCCACGATCCAGCAGAAGGGCAATGATCAGAGAAATGATCATCAGAGATGGGAAAAATGCCAGGGAAAACACTGCCGTGTTGCGCAAAGCATCCATAAAATAGCTGTCTGAAAACATGTCTATGTAGTTCTGCAGCCCGGCAAATGTGGGTTTCGGGTCAAACGCAAAATTGTATCTGGTAAAGCTTAAATAAAAGGACCGTACCATGGGATAGCCCATATAGAGCAGAGCAAAAATCATGCCTGGTGCAGCGAAAGCGTATCCTGCCAGCATCGTCCTTTTCCGATAGCTCATATGCTTCATATTGTATCTTTCCCTCCTATGCCAGAAGGCCGGCAGGCTGTATGCCCCGCCGGCCTTCTTCTCTTATACGGACGCCCATGGTCCGCTTTTGTTCTGCCAGATTTTTCTTTATGACAGCCCTGTACTCAGATCCAGTTTGCCAATGTAGGTATCCATGCGGCTCTGGAAATCTTCGATAGATTCTGCACCAGTCAGGTACTGCTGCATTTCTGTCTGTGTGTAGGTATCCAGTTTGGTCATATCTCTATACAGCGGAGCAGTGATGGCATTCTCTGTGAATCCAAGAACGGTGGACCAGTACGGATTGTCCAGATTCTCATAGTGAGCTTTTAACGGAGACATCTTGCCGTAGGTATTGATTGCGCCCTGCTGGAAACTGTCTTTTAAGATTTCTTCTTTGATAAACTGAATGGCCAGTTCCTGATTCTCGGAAACTTTCGGGATTACCATGCCGTGGATGTAGTTCAGAGAACCATTTACATCTGTGCCAGGTACCGGCATAACGCCTACATTTTCAACGCCCAGTACTTCGCCTGCCTCGATCCAGCGGGATGCCGGAGCCAGATGCATTGCCAGCTGTCCGGATTTGAACTGGGTACGGTTTGCATCCATATCTGCAAATACATCCGTGGTGGTGTAACCGTCATCAATGAGCTTCTTCCAGCTTTCCAGAAGGTATTTTACATTGTCGCCGGTGTACTCAATGGTGGTGCCGTCTTCTTTGAAGATAGTGCCTGCCACACCATTTAAGCAGGCTTCATAGGTGTAGAGCATCATGTTGGACCCCCAGTCAATACCAAGACCGGTCTGTCCGTCTTTGGTCAGCTTGGAAGCATAATCATACAGGTCATCCCAGGTTTCTGCATTGATGATCTCGCCGTTCTCATCTAACAGGCCTGCTTCTTTCATCATGGCCTTGTTGCAGACAATGCCGACAACCTCACCAAGCATGGGGATCATAAACTGTTTTCCTTCGATATTTCCATTTTCCAGGAAGGTGTCATAGAACTTGTCCTTGGTGAAATCTCCGTTGAAGAAGTTGTCTTCTGTGAACTCGATAATGTAATCATTTGCTGCGTAGGAAACAGTCTGGGAACGGTCGCCGCCGATAGCAATATCACAGCTGGTCCTTCCCTGGGACCACTCCAGCATGGAGGTCGTCACGTCCACGTTGTCCACCTGGTTGTAGGTAACGGTCACACCCGGATGATTGGCTTCAAAGTCTGCCTTGGCTTCTTCAAAATTATATTTTCCCATCATCCATGCCTGCACGGTGATACGCAGTTCGGTATTTCCTTCCGCAGAAACACACATGCTTCCCAGCATAGTGGCTCCCATCAGCCCTGCCAGTGACGCTGCCAGAATTTTCTTTGCCATGTTCTTTTTCATATCCATACCTCCATCTTATTATATTTCCTGTTTCTATATTTACAGCCGTGCTGCAAATCTCTCTTTCTGCCCTTCCGCCTGAGCCTTTTCCACCGCAGCTGTTTCCCGTACAGCATCCGGCATTTTGTGGATTCTTTATTATTTTATTTTCCGAAATCCTGATTTATGCTTTTTTCTTTCATTTTCTTTTCGTTATCGTTTTTTATAACGTTTACGTAATCGTTTTCTTATTTAAAATTATAACTAATTTTCAAATTTTGTCAATATTTTTTCTCACTTTCTCCAATTTATAAAATTTTTGCGTTATGTTTTTATGCATTTTGTACAACTAATTATTCTATTCACCATAAAAGTCTTGCGCGGCAGCTACTACGCACCTTTGGCGCTCCCGCAGCTGCCGCCGCATTCGTAATTCGGGCTGTCACCCTGTTTACTCATACGTTTTAGCCTGGACGATATCCATGAATTCGTCCAGACAAGCATGGCTCTTTCATGGCTGCCGTCCAGGACTTTCATAGTAAATAAAAACCACCCACTGCTTTTATACAGTGAGTGGAAATCTTCTCTTTCCTGACCTGTGTTTATTCTTTCGCCAGCAGGAATATGGTTGCGAAAATACATAAGAAACCGGCCAGGTCCATGGCTACGAATGCGGAATGAAGCCATACCACCATGCATACTGTGGAAGATACCGGCTCTACACTGGCCAGCATACTGCCTTTGACTGCTCCGATCTCTTTTACACCGGTAAGGTATAATGTAAAGGCAATGGCAGTTCCCAGTAAAATGATGGCTGCCAGAGCTGCCAGGCCGCTTCCGTCTAATGGGACGGTCTGGTTCCAGAAGCGGGTGCCAAGTCCTAAGACAATTCCGCCGATAACCATGCCGTAGCCTACCACCGGAATGCTTCCCCATTTTTTCATGATCCGTACCGGAAGCATGGTGTACAGGCTGACACTGACGGCGGACGTCAGTCCCCAGGCCAGGCCTTTCGGCGTCAGGGCCATATTTTTGATATTGCCGTGGGTGGCGATGAGAAAGGTGCCTGTCAGCGCCAGCACAATGGCCAGCACTTCCCATTTATTGGGCAGCTTTCCAGCCATGACACAGCTGATGACCATAATCAGCACCGGCCCTAAATACTGTAGAATAGTGGCTGTGCCGGAATTGGAATAGAAAATTGCTTTCATATAGGAAAACTGGCAGAACATCAGCCCGCATATGGCAAATAATACCAGCCGGAAGGCATCCTCTCTGTTTTTCCAGATTCCAATCATGCTGTCTCTCTCCCGCCAGAATCCCACTGCAAGAAGAATCACGCCTGCGCAAATCATCCGTACCACAGTCAGCCACCCCGCGTCTGCTCCCTTGTGCTGCATCAGATACTGGCCACAGGTTCCGGAAAATCCCCACAGAATTCCCCCGGTAATCGTAAACACCGCTCCCCGCAGCATTTTATTTTTTCCCTTTTCTGTCATTTTTCTACCTCTTCTGTCAAAATTTGTAACTGTTCAGAGCCAAGCAAAATTTCATAAAACAGGTGTAAAATGC
>CAJMON010000023.1 GCA_905214955.1 uncultured bacterium | reverse complement strand
AAAATTAATTTATGGACAAAGAAAAAGCAGATATGATTATTTATACGACAGAGGATGGCCTGACGAAAGTTGAAACTACTTTTGATGGTGATACAGTCTGGTTGTCTATTGATCAGATGGCAGAATTGTTTCAGAGAGATCGTAGTGTGATTGGAAAACATGTCAGAAATATTTTTAAAGAGGGAGAGTTAGAAAAAGAATCAGTGTGGGCAAAATTTGCCTACACTGCTACTGATGGAAAAGTTTACAATGTAGACTATTACAATCTTGATGTTATTATTTCTGTTGGCTATCGTGTAAAATCAAAACGGGGAACACAGTTCAGAATCTGGGCAACCGGGATTTTAAAAGAATACATGAGAAAAGGTTTTGCTTTAGATGATGATCGTTTGAAAAATTTAGGTGGCGGTGGATATTTCAAGGAATTGTTGGATAGAATCCGTGATATTCGTGCATCTGAGAAAGTATTTTATCGTCAGGTCCTGGAAATTTATGCAACGAGTATAGATTATGACCCAAAAGCGGAAATATCCATTGCATTTTTCAAAAAAGTGCAAAACAAGATTCATTACGCAATTCATGGACAAACTGCGGCAGAAGTGGTTTATACCAGAGCTGATGCAGAAAAAGAATTTATGGGACTTACTACTTTTAAAGGAAATCAGCCAACATTAAAGGAAGCAGTAGTTGCAAAGAATTATTTATCTGAAAAAGAATTGCGCGCAATGGGACAGCTGGTATCGGGATATCTTGATTTTGCAGAACGTCAGGCAGAACGAGAACAGGCTATGACAATGAGGGACTGGGCAGAGCATCGGGATCGGATTCTGACAATGAGCGGTGAACAGCTTTTGCAGGGGAATGGAAGTATATCACACAAACAGGCTGTTGATAAAGCAAACCAAGTACAATTTACATGAAAACTAGGGATCATTTCATTCAAATTTACTGAGTGAAGGATCCTTTTTTATGTGATGTAACTGTAAAATGAAAGAGAGGCAGCAAAGCACTGAAAACGGTTGAATTATTGGTTTTTGGTGTTTTATCTTGCAAATCTTTGTTATGCAGATGCTCCGTGTAAGCAATATCTTTATGATTTATTTAACTCTGTTCAGCTCAAAGATATTGAGAAAAGGAATAAAATTTGGGATGTTGGCCAGCTGGAGCGAATCGTTGCTTATGTGATTGCCAATGTGGGTACAACGTTCTCAGAAGCTTCTCTTGCAAAGTTTCTGAAAAGTGAGCAGCGTACCGCTGCCCCGAAAACGATTCTAAACGATAGCAAATACTGCTGCGAGGCCTATTTGTTTTATTGGTAAAGCGTGAAGACTTGCAGGGCAAACAGATACTTGTTTTTCTTAGCTGAGGAATGGAATGAAAAAGGATAGTTCAGTTAAAAAGCTTGATAAATCTGCCGGTATTGAGATGGAGACAGGCCGAATTGTTTTTTGAAAGCTTTGCTTAGGTGAAATTCGTCATAGAATCCATAGTTGACGGCGGCTTCACGCAGTTTGGTATCAGGCTGGGACAAGAGAAACTGGCGGACCATTTCCAGCTTGGTTTCCATCTGGAATGCCGGAAATGTTTTTCCACAGCTTTTGTGAAAGCGATTATTTAACGTGCGTGGGCAGATATAATACTGGGAGGCTATTTCAGCAGCAGTAAAAAATGTCTGCGGTGTAGAATGAATCAGCTGGATAATTTCTTCAATCATAGGATCGGAGAGTATCTGGCTGCTTTTTTGTGCTTCCAGCTGGGAAAGTTCGCACAGAAGGAGAGAAAAAAGCAGAGAAAGCCGGTTTTCCCGTTCTGGTGTCTGGTTCCAGGAAACAGATATGATTTCCTGAAAATACTGGCGGATACGGGTAGCAGCCTGACAGTGCAGCAGGCTTGGACAGGAAAACATATCCGAAGCAGATGCTGGAGTATATTTCATATCAGTTTTGAGCTGGGAAGTGTTAAAAAAGTTTTCAATTTCTGTAGGGAGAACATGAATATACATGTGGCGGTTTCCTGGATTGCACATCTTCTTTCCATAGTGATGCCGCCCGGCTGGCAGAATTAACAGATCATCGGTCGTCATCAGATAGGGAACACCGTCTTCAAAGATTTCCCAGTTTCCATCCAGCATATACAAAAAATCATGCTCTTTCATAATTCGGTTCGGATGGATCATGCCGTTGACAGAGGTGACATAATTTCCGCGGGTGACCGTGTGCATTTTCATTTTTTCAAGAAGTACCATGGTAGCGCCTTTCCAATTCATACATGTCATTTTCCATATGGGCAATGTTATAAAAATCAAAGATAGATTAAGATATCAATAAGTATAAACGCAAACGGGAGGTATTGCAAATGGATAAAAAAATGTATTCTCAGCCCTTATCACTGCGCAGCGTGCAGGTCAGCGATGCGTTCTGGAAACAGGAAATGGAACTGGTACGAAAAGAAGTGATTCCCTATCAGTGGGAAGCATTAAATGACAGGGTAGAGGGGGCAGCTCCAAGTTATGCTATGAGAAATTTCAGAGTAGCAGCAAAAAAGAATCAGGAGCGGAGAGAACTGGGAGCAGCATTTCAGGGATTTGAGACTTTATCGGAAGAGCTGGATTCTCTGGAAGACCGGTTTTATGGGTGTGTTTTTCAGGACAGCGATTTTTCTAAATGGATCGAAGCCGTAGGATATTCTTTGAACCAGCATCCAGATCCGGAACTGGAGCGGATTGCAGACGGGGCCATTGATCTGGTATGTGCGGCTCAGCAGGAGGATGGATATCTGGATACCTATTACATTATCAATGGAAAAAATAAAATTTTTACCAACCTACGGGATCATCATGAGCTTTACTGCATGGGACACTTAATTGAGGGTGCCGTGGCTTATTATGAGGCTACCGGAAAAGATAAATTGTTAAAGGCAGCTGCCCGTTTTGCAGATTATGCAGCCGCCCGTTTTGGAACAGAAGAAGGAAAAAAGAAAGGGTATCCGGGCCATGAGATTGCCGAAATGGCTTTGGTACGTTTATATGATGTGACCGGAGAACAGCGGTATCTGGAGCTCAGTAAATATTTTATTGAGGAACGGGGAAAACGGCCTTATTATTTCGACAAAGAACATCCGGAAGAGGTGAAAAAAGGACACGAAGAAGATCTTCGATATGCCTACAATCAGGCCCATCTGCCGGTACGGCAGCAGGAGGAAGCGGTGGGACATTCGGTGCGGGCCGTATACCTGTATTCCGGTATGGCAGACATTGCCAGAATTACCGGAGACGAAACCCTGTATGCTTCCTGCAAGAAGCTTTGGGACAGCATTGCGAAAGAAAAAATGTACATTACCGGAGGAATTGGAGCAACCCGTATCGGGGAATCATTTTCGTATCCCTATGATCTGCCCAATGATACTGCGTATGCAGAAACCTGCGCCTCCATCGGGCTGGTATTTTTTGCACGGAGAATGCTGGAGATTCACCCGGATGGCAGATATGCCAATGTGATGGAAAGGGCGTTGTACAATGGCATTTTAAGCGGCATGGCACTGGATGGAAAGAGTTTCTTCTATGTGAATCCGCTGGAAGTAGTACCGGAAGCGTGCCACAAAGATGAAAGAAAATTTCATGTAAAGCCGGTGCGCCAGAAATGGTTCGGCTGCGCCTGCTGCCCGCCTAACCTGGCACGTCTGATCAGTTCCATCGGAGCGTATGGATTTACGGAGAATGAGGATACGCTGTTTGTTCATCTCTATATGGGCAGCACGCTGACAAAAAAGATCGGTGAAAAGGAAGTGCAGGTGGAACTTGCTTCGGAAATGCCGTGGAATGGGGAAGTGGAAATTTCGGTGAACGCACAGGATACCCCGTTTGTACTGGCTTTGCGTATCCCGGACTGGTGTGACGGATATACCATAGATGGAGCCGATGCAGGAGAAATGATGGTGAAGGACGGTTATCTATATCTGAAGAAACCGTGGGGAGAAAAAGATGTGCTGAAGCTTCATTTTTCCATGCCGGTGCGTCTGATGGAAGCAGATGAGAAAGTCCGGGAAGATGCCGGAAAAGCAGCCTTGATGCGCGGACCCATTGTTTATTGCCTGGAAGAAGCAGATAATGGAAAAAACCTGCATCTGCTGAAAATTGATCCAGATGCCAAAGCCGAGGTTGTGGATGGCGAAATCTGCGGCATTCCGGTAAAAGAAGTGGAGATGGAAGGATATCGAGTGGTGGATACGGCAAAAACAGAAGGTGCGCTGTATCATATTTATAAAAAGAAAGAAAAACAGCCAGTGAAGCTGAAATTTATTCCCTACTACACGTGGGCGAATCGCGGAGAGAACGAGATGGAGGTGTGGGTAAGGATATAAAAGGGGATGTGAAATAAGTCCCTAAAAGAAATAGGGGGATGTAAAAAAACTTAATTGAGTTTTTTTACATCCCTTTTTTGAGAAGAAAATAAAGCACCAATCCAGAGTGGGAAAAATGACTGTAATGTGTTATATTCAATATATTGGAAAAAAGGAAGCAGGACAGGCAGGGCAGTGGATAGGTAAGAGGCTCTTATAAGGGATAGACGGGAATGAATGGGCATATTCCAAAACCTATCGAGGTATGAAAAATCCGAGAAACGCTGGCTCCGCTCCTGATGCCGTCAATTTTTTAGATGTAAAAAAGAAAAGAGAAACAGGGGGAAAAGGAAAAAATATGAACAAAAGAAACTATGATAAACCATTTTATCAGAAACTCTGGGGGTTGATGGTTCCCATTGTTCTGCAGAATTTAATGTTGGCACTGGTTGCAGTGGCAGATGCATTTATGCTTGGGGGAATGGATCAGAACTACATGTCTGCGGTATCTTTGGCTACTCAGATCCAATTTGTTCAGAACATGTTTCTGTCAGCAGCAACAGCAAGCTTAAGCATTCTGGGTTCCCAGTATTGGGGAAAAGGGGATGTGAAGACACTGGATGAAATTTTCTGTATGGCACTGCGGCTTTGTGGACTGGTGTCCGTGGCATTTTTTGCTGCCTGTGTTTTTGGCGGAAAATATCTGATGTTGATTTTTACCAACGAAAGTGTGCTGGTGGAATACGGTGTAAACTATCTGCGGATTGCCGGTTTTTCCTATTTGCTCACCGGAATTTCCCAGTGTTATCTGATTATCATGAAAGTCAGCGGACATGCAAAGACAACGGCGGCGGTCAGCTCTGCCACAGTGTGTATCAACATTGTGCTCAATGCCATTTTTATTTATGGAACCTTTGGAATCCCCTCCATGGGTGTGCAGGGTGCGGCGCTGGCTACTCTGTTGGCCAGAATCATCGAGCTGACCTGCTCTGTGATCATTTCTTACCGGAAGGGGTACATCCATCCCCAGATGAAATTCCTGTTTTACAGAAACAAGGAACTTTCCAAAGACTTTTCTAAATGTGGAATGCCCATTCTGGGAGCCAGCTTGTTCTGGGGAATCGGATTTACTTCTTATTCTACCTTTATGGGACATCTTGGAGCGGATGCAGCAGCGGCAAACTCCGTGGCAGCTGTGGTGAGAGATATGGTCTGCTGTTTCAGCGCGGGTATTTCCGGTGCAGCCGGAATCATGGTAGGAAATGAGCTGGGAGCTGGAAATCTGGAAAGAGGAAAGAAGTATGGAATCCGTCTTATGAAGATTTCCTGTGTGTGTGGAGCGGCGGCAGCGATTCTGATGATTATCGCAGCACCCATTATTCTGCATTTTGTCAAGCTGACCCCTCAGGCGACTACCTATCTGAAAGGAATGTTTGCTGTCATTGCAGTCTATATGATCGGCCGCGCCATCAACGATGTGACCATCAATGGTATTTTCGGTGCAGGAGGGGATACCTTGTTTGATATGTACAGCCTCGCAGTGTGTATGTGGTGTCTGGCCATTCCGCTGGCTATGGCTGGAACCTATTATTTTCACTGGCCGGTAGTGGTGGTGTATGCCTGCACCTGCATTGATGAGGTGGGAAAACTGCCGTGGGTGCTTTATCATTTCCGAAAATACAAGTGGGTGAAAGACCTGACGCATTAATAGATAAGCAGGTCCAGAGCACGGAAATCCATACATGAAACAGAACCTGGAAGGAAGCGGGAAGCAGGTGGTGTTTAATGTATTCAAAGAGGAAGACAGGGAGATTTATCAGCGGCAGCTGGATCTGCGTGGTTACAGGTATCATAAAATCTGTTAGACTGGGAAAAATAAAAAGAAAATTGCCAGAAGCCTGGCAGTAAAGGAGGAGTCCATGTTTTTTGTCTGGATCGTACTGCCGTTGCTGGCAGTGGTTCTTACAGCGGTTTTTCTGTACTGGAAAATTTATAAGGGAATTCAGTATTTTACAGGAACCCGGCTGAAAAGGGGAATGCAGAGACTGGCAGCGGCAGCTGGAATGGCTGTGCTGGTGCTGCCGGCATTTCGGTTTTATGGCACTTGGTTTCTGGTGCTGCTGCATTTTGCAGTGTTTCTGCTGCTTGGGGAACTGTGTTTCTGGCTCTATGACCGTATCCGGAAAGGAAAAGAACGGCCAAAAGCTATGCAGGTGCTGTACAAAAGCGGAATCTGTGCAGTGGTGCTGACAGCTGCCGTGATTTCTTATGGATATTATAATATGTACCATGTGAGAGAGACAGAGTACACTGTGGAAACGGGGAAAACGATACAAAAAGAAGGTTACCGGATGGCGGTTGTTTCTGATCTTCATTACGGTATCAGTCTGAATGGAGAACAGCTTCAGAAAGCCATATCCCGGATTGAGGCTGAAAATCCGGATTTTGTGATTCTTGATGGAGACATTGTGGACGAGAGAACCACCAGAGAAGAGATGGAAGAAGCCTTTTCCATTCTGGGAAGCATGACCAGCAAGTACGGTATCTTTTATGTCTATGGAAATCATGACAAGAACGCCTATACCACCACGCCCAATTATACTGCAGAGGAGCTGGCAGAAACCATCCGCCAGTCCGGCATCATCATTCTGGAAGATGACAGAGCGGAAATCAATGGAGAACTGCTTCTCATTGGAAGAGGAGACAAGGGAGAACGAAACGGCAGAAAAGAGATTTCAGAACTGACAGAAGGACAAGATCCAGAAAAATTCTGGATTATCTTGGATCATCAGCCTACAGAATACGAAAAGGTACAGCAGGCAGGCGGCGGTCTGATTGTGTCTGGCCATACTCATGCCGGGCAGATCTGGCCCCTTGGACTGTTTGCATCCCTGTTTCATTTTGATGATATGAATTATGGATACCGGCAGATGGACACCATGCAGGCTCTGGTAACATCAGGCATTGCTGGATGGGGATTTCCCATCCGGACAGAAAAACACTGTGAATATCTCATTGTAAATCTGGTTCCGGAAGCGTAAGCTTTTGTCAGGCAGCTGCCGGTTTTTCTTTCCTGGAAAGGAGAAGAAAAGCAGTCACGCAGATAAAGACGGACAGCAAAGATCCGGCAGCAGTGGCCAGTCCCATGGGCAGAAGCGTGTCTGGAAACAGGGTGGAAGCCAGCCAGGCGCCAGGAACGCGCACTAGGAGAATGGACATTAGATTCTGGAAAAAAGAGATGACGGATTTTCCAATGGCACAGAAGTAGCCGCAGAAGCAGAAATGGATGCCAGCGAAGAGGCAGTCCAGAACATAGCCCCGCATATACTGGCTTCCAAGACGTACCACGGCAGCACCGTCTGCAGTAGAAGCATCCGTAAACAGGGTCACCACGGCAGGTGCGGTCACCTGGATGACAAGGGTGCAGACAGCACCGAAACCAACGGCAATGCAGATGGCATATTTCAGCGTTGCTTTTGCGCGGCCCTGCTTTCCAGCGCCGATGTTCTGGGCAGCCAGGGCAGAGACGGCAGAGAGCATAGAAGAAGGCACTAGAAACAGAAAGCTGATGACCTTCTCCACAATGCCCACAGCGGCCGCATCGTTTAAGCCGCGCCGGTTGGCAATGATGGTAATAAGAATAAAAGAAATCTGAATAAATCCATCCTGGAGGGCAATGGGAACACCCACGCTGAGGATGCGTCCAAGAATAGGACGGGCTGGCCGGAAATCACGGGAAGTGAGGGTCAGTCCGTTTTTGTGTTTCCGGATCATAAGCAGGGCGAGCAAGACACTGAAAGCCTGAGAGATGGTGGTGCCAAGAGCAGCGCCGGAAGGCCCTAAGTGAAGCGGCCCCATAAAGATCAGGTCCAGTACAATGTTGGCGGCGCAGGCGGCAGCGATAAAATACATGGGACTTTTGCTGTCCCCCAGTCCCCGAAAGATGGAGCTGAGGACATTATAGGCAGTGACAAAGGGAATGCCGATAAAGCAGATGGTAAGGTAACGCACTGTGCCCTCCACAGCTTCTGCGGGAGTGGACATAACGGCAGTGATGGGGCGGACTGCCAGAAGCAGGAGACCTGCGAGCACCACGGAAAGCCCCAGAAACAGCACGGCGGTATTTCCAATGGCAGAAGCAGATTTTTTCTTGTCTCCCGCGCCCACGGCCTGTCCAATGAGGACGGTGGAGCCCATGGCAAGTCCCACAATCATCACGGTGAGCATGTGCATGACCTGAGAACCGATGGAGATGGCGGTAGTGCTGGAGACACCTTCAAACTGGCCGATGATGAACAGATCCGCCATGCCGTAAAGGGTCTGGAGAAAATAGGACAGCAGATAGGGCAGCGAAAAAAACAGAAGGTTTTTAAAGACACTGCCGGTGGTAAGATTTTTTTCCATAATATGACCTCGCTTAGCTAAATTCTGATGACAAAAGTATAAACCTTATCACTATTGTAAGGTCAAGAAAGACCATGAAATCTACTTGCGTTTTGGAAGAGAAATGGGTATGATGAAAGTAGCATTTTGTACAAAGGGGGATACATGCAGATGATTCATGAGACCATCAAAATTCAGGCAGAAGGTTCTGCATATGAAGGAAAACTGGTTACTTATTTTCTGGGCAATTCACCGGAAATTGAGCCGGACAGACGGCGTCCGGTAGTGGTGATCTGTCCGGGAGGGGCTTATTCCGCCACTTCTGACCGGGAGGCAGAGGGCATTGCCATGCAGTTTTTAGGAAGAGGATACCATGCGGCAGTATTGCGCTACAGCACAGCACCTGCCAGATTTCCAGAGGCACTGCAGCAGCTTGCACTGGCAGTGTCCATGCTTCGAGAGCGGGCAGAGGAATGGCACATTGATCCGGACAAGATCGTGGTGCAGGGTTCGTCCGCTGGCGGGCACCTGGCAGCCAGCCTTGGCGTATTCTGGAAGAAGGCATTTTTGTCTGAGCGCCTTGGAAAGCCGTCAGAGGCATTTCGTCCAAATGGACTGATGCTCAGTTATCCGGTGATTACCTCAGGAGAAAAAGCCCACATGGGTTCTTTTGAAAATCTTCTAGGAGAAGAGTCCAAAGATCAGGAAAAACGAAAAGCAGTTTCTCTGGAAACCTGTGTGACAAAGGATGTACCGCCTACATTCATGTGGCATACAGCTGCAGACCAGGATGTACCGGTAGAAAATTCCCTGCTGTTTTTTGCAGCACTTCACAAACTGGGAATTCCGGCAGAATTACATATCTATCCTGTGGGAGGCCATGGACTGGGACTTGCTACGGAGGAGACAAAGTGTACGAATGGATACGGCATTCAGGCGGAATGCCAGTCCTGGATGAGTCTTGCGGGAGACTGGATGCATTATTTGTGGGAAAAAGAGGAAACAAAACCAAGAGCACCATGGGAAAATAATGAATGACTTGAGGAGGATTTTACAGACATGGAGAAATGGGTAAGAGCAAATTATCAGCCAAACATTCCGGAGGGAAAAGACGGCAGAAAAGTGACAGCATGTGGAGAACATTTAGCGCTTGCCAGAGCGGCCGGACGGGAAGGTATGGTTCTTCTGAAGAATGAAGGAAACCTGCTGCCGTTCCAGAAAGGAGCACGTCTGGCCCTGTTTGGGAAAGGCGTCTTTGACTATGTAAAAGGCGGCGGTGGAAGCGGGGATGTGACAGTTTCCCATGTAAGAAATCTGTATGATGGCCTGAAAGAAGAAAAAGGCCTGGCAGACGTGTACGAGCCTTTGGCAGATTTCTATCGGAAAAATGTAGAAGAGCAGTATGCCGAAGGTGCGGTTCCGGGAATGACGGTGGAGCCTGCACTTCCGGCAGATCTGATGGAGGGTGCCAGAGCGTTTACGGATACTGCAGTGCTTGTCATCAGCCGTTTTTCAGGAGAAGGCTGGGACAGAAAGAGCGTGCATTATGAAGGACAGGTTTCCGGGGAAATCCATCAGTCAGAGCTGAGTGAAAAGATTTTCCAGAACAGCGATTTTTGCCTGACCAATGAAGAAGCAGCCCTGGCAGAACAGGTGAAAAAAGCATTCCCCCATGTGGCAGTGGTCCTGAATGTGGGCGGCATGGTGGATACTTCCTGGTTTGCCAAAGATCCGGGATTCCCGGCAGTGCTTCTGGCATGGCAGGGAGGAATGGAAGGCGGACTTGCCATGGCAGATGTGCTCATGGGAAAAGTCAGCCCCTCCGGAAAGCTTTCTGATACTTTTGCTGGAAGCCTGGACGATTATCCGTCTACCGTAAATTTCCATGAATCGCCGAAATATGTGGAATATACTGACGATATTTATGTGGGATACCGGTATTTTGAAACCTTAAAAGGAGCTTCTGAAAAAGTGAATTATCCTTTTGGATTCGGCCTTTCCTATACGGAGTTCTCCATCACACTTCTGGACTGTACGGAAAAAGAAGGTACCATTGCAGCAGGTGTACTGGTAAAAAATACCGGTGCATGTGCAGGAAAAGAAGTAGTGCAGCTGTACTACGGAGCACCCCAGGGACTTCTTGGCAAACCCGCCAGAGTGCTGGCAGCCTTTGAAAAGACCAGAGAACTGAAGCCAGGAGAAGAGCAGGCCCTGATTCTTTCCTTTAAGACGGCAGATATGGCATCCTATGATGACCTTGGAAAAGTACAGAAATCTGCCTATATTCTGGAAAAAGGAGCCTATCATTTCTACCTGGGCAATTCAGTGAGAGATGCAAAAGAGCTGGATTACGTATGGAATTTGGAAGAAAATGAGGTTGTGCTTCAGCTGACGGAAAAGATGGCGCCGGAGCAGCTGCACAAGAGACTGCTGGCAGATGGCACTTATGAAGAACTGCCTCAGAGAACACCTAACAACTACATGGAAAATGGCCTTGGCTGGCCGGATTACAATGTAGAAGGGGAAGCACCCGAAATGAGGGGCAGAAGCCGGTATTTCCTGTGGGGGGAGCCGGTAGAAAAGAAAATCCTGCTGGCAGATGTGGCAGAAGGAAAAGAAAGTCTGGATGCTTTTATGGAGCAGTTAAGTGATGAACAGCTGGCAGACCTTCTTGGCGGACAGCCAAACACCGGTGTGGCCAATACTTTTGGCTTTGGAAATCTGCCGGAATACGGCGTGCCAAATGCCATGACGGCAGACGGCCCTGCAGGTCTGCGGATTGCGCCTCACTGCGGAGTATGTACTACCGCATGGCCCTGCTCAACCATGCTTGCATGTACCTGGAACAAAGAGATTGTGGAAGAAGTAGGAAGAGCAGCAGCATCCGAAGTGAAAGAAAACAACATTTCCTTCTGGCTGGCACCGGCAGTGAATATTCACAGAAGCCCGCTGTGCGGCAGAAACTTTGAATATTATTCGGAAGATCCTTTCCTTGCAGGAAAAATGGCAGGAGCCCTGGTGAAAGGTGTACAGTCTCAGGGAATCGGAGCAACGGTGAAACATTTCGCCTGCAACAACAAGGAGACTAACCGGAAAAACAGCGACTCCAGAGTATCTGAGCGCGCCATCCGGGAAATTTACCTGAAAGCGTTTGAGATCATTGTAAAGGAAGCAGATCCCTGGGCAATTATGTCTTCTTACAATCTGATCAACGGTCACCGGGCATCCGAGAACAAAGAACTTCTGACGGATATTTTAAGAGGAGAATGGGGCTTTAAGGGTGTTGTGACCACAGACTGGTGGACAAAGGGCGAACATTATAAAGAGACTCTGGCAGGAAATGATATCAAGATGGGTACCGGCTATACAGAGCGTCTGATGGAAGCCGAAGAAAAAGGTCTGATTACCAGAAAAGATCTGGAGATCTGTGCAAGAAGGGTCCTGGAAGCTCTTCTGAAGATTGACTGATGTAACATCATAAAAGAGCAACAGTCAGAACAGCGCTGAAGTTTGGCGCTGTTTTGCTGTGTTCCGTAAAAACGAAAGAGGGGAAAATATGCCGGCAGTGATTTTTGTCTGCATTTTGGGAAGCGTGGTGCCGCTGGTTTCATAAAAGAAAGGTTTGTCAGAGACTGGTGGGAACCACTAGCTCCTGGCTGGCAAACAAAGCATTGACTGCATCCTGATAATCCGAAAGGCGCTGTGCCTTCCGGATTTTTTTTAGGTATTTTTCCGGGGAGGCAAAAGAGTGGCCAAGATAAAACCAGAGTTCTTTCATTTTAAAAAGGACATTACGGTCTCCAGACATGATCTCTTCATAGCCAAGGAGAATGTCATCATGGAAATGCCGCAGAAGCTCTCTGGTAAGAATGGGAGCCTGTCCTGGATCACGCAGCGAAGCGGTAAGGCCTGGATTCATAAGAATGCCTCTGCCGAACATGATTTTTTCTGTCTGTGGAAATGCCTGGCAGAATGCCTGATAATCGGCAAGACAGAACAGGTCGCCATTGTAGCATAAGGAGTGGTGGCTGTGTTCACATGCATATCGGTAAGCCTCCATGCGTACAGGATGTTTGTAAAAATCCTGCTGGATTCTGGGGTGGATAATCAGTTCTTCCACAGGATATTTTTCATAAATGGAAAGAATGGTTTCCCATTCGGCTGGGTCCAGTTTTCCAATCCGGGTTTTGATGGAAACTTTGCAGCAGCATCTGGAAAAGATGGTGTCCAGAAAAGCGTCCAGATCGTCTGTGAGAGCCAGGAAACCAGCGCCCCGGTTCTTGGCAGCCACTGTTCCGGAGGGGCATCCTAAGTTTAAATTGATTTCCTGATAGCCATAGGTCTGCAGCTCCTCTGCCAGGGAAAGCACATCCTCTGCCTGGTTGGTGAGAACCTGGGGAATGACCTCCATACCCTGGTTGTGTTCCGGGAGAATATCGGAGAGTTCCCGGTGGCTCATCTTTTTGTTTACGATAAAAGGCGTAAAATAGCGGTCAATGTCGTGAAAGTATGTTTGATAGGCATTCCGGAACACATATCCGGTGAGACCTTCCATTGGAGCAAGATAAAATTTCATGGGATTTTTCCTTAGTGTTGTATTGAGATTAAAAGATGCCATACGAATTGTTCCGTGCTGCGCACTTTCACAATTCTACCCGATATTCGCATATCGTGAAGCTTACGCTCCACTTTTATGTCTACGCTCCGCTTCGGTCGGTGCAAAACGAACATCCACTGGATGTTCGTTTTGCACCATATCGGGCGGGTCACTAAGCCCTAAACCTACTCCTGTGCAAGCATATCGTGGTTTCAGGCTTTTGACCCTGGCATCTATTATAGCACAGCATGAAAAATCTGGGTGGAAAATTCAGAATTGTTTTCAGGAGAAAGGACAGTTATAATAGCGGTAAAGGAGGCAAGGCAGACATGTTTGAATCAAAATATCGAAAAGAATACGGCGGTTTGGGGATCGGACGGGTGGAACGTGATGAAAATTTCACGGCGCCGTTGAAATTTTATAAAAATGAGTATGAGATCCAGTATCTGATTTCCGGAAGAAGACTGTACTTTGTCAACCATGAGTGCTTTTCCATGGAAGGAGGCTGTCTTGCCCTGGTGGATAAAAAACGGATTCCCAAAACCTGCATCATTGGAGGACAGGCCCACGACAGGGTGCTGCTGGAGATGAAAGAGGATGAATTTATCCAGATTGGGCGCCTTATGGGCATTGATTTTGCAGGCCTGTTTGATCAATATTATGGAGTGTATGATGTGAAAAAGAGTCCCCAGATTGTCCGGATTTTTTCCAGAATTGAGGAAGAAATTCTCCATGGAAAACCAGAACTGCAGGAACTGCGGGTGAAGACGGAAGTGTTAAAGCTATTGTCTTTGATTCCTTCTCTGGAGCACTGCCGGGTGGTTTCCAACAAGGGAAAGGTGGTGGACAGCTGTCTGTCCAAACAGCTGCGGGCTCATGAGGTAGCAGATTATATTGCAGGACATTATGCGGAAATTCAATCCATTGATGAGCTGGCGGAACGCTTCTTTATTAACAAAAGTTATCTGTGCCGGATTTTTAAAGAAGTGATTAATTATACGATTTCGGAGTATATCAACCTGCACCGGATTGCGGCAGGGCGCCAGTTGATTATGGAAGGGAAATATAGTATGGCAGAAATTGCCCAGATGCTGGAGTGCTCCAGTCTGACGTATTTTGACCGCATTTTCAAAAATGAGATGGAAGTAACGCCAAGGGAGTACAAGCGGCTGCTGGAGGAACGGCAGAAGACGCAGAAAAACCGAAAAAGAGAGAGGAAGGCAGTGGAACAGGATGTACAGTGATTTATTCAGCCAGGTATATGACAAGTTTGGATGGAATTATTATCCGGAAATCTTTGGGGAACAGCTGCTGCAGTGGATTTCACGTCAGGGGATTTCGGTAAAAAAGGCTCTGGATATCGGATGTGGAACCGGGATTTTGTGCAGTATTCTTCAAGAAAATGGAATCGAAGCAGCGGGCATGGATCTTTCCCACGGAATGATTACCATGGCAAAAGAAAAATATCCGGAGATTTTCTTTGAGCAGGGAAATATGATTAGCTATCAGCCGGGGAAGAAGTTTGATCTGGTAACCAGTACCTGCGATGCCATGAACCATATTCTGGAGAAAGAGGATCTGCAGAAGGTGCTGGAGAATGTGCATTCCTGGCTGGAACCAGGAGGATGTTTTCTGTTTGATCTGCTGAAAGAAGAGGAAACGGAAGAATGTGAGCCGGTGGATTTAGGGGAACTGGATGGGAAAAACCTGGAGTTTCAGATCTGCAGGGGGGATGCAGGACGGGTGACGCTGAAAATCCATGTGTATGCATGTGAGGAAAAAGAAAATGGTACTGATCCGGAGAATGGTGAAAGGGTTTCTGGCGATGGATCCGGGGACGGCGCAGACGCTGGAATGAGACATCCGGGAAGAAGATGGATTCATACGGAAGAGATTCATGAGCGGATCTATGCGCCGGAGGAGCTTCTTCAAATGATGGAGAAGGCAGGATTTTCCAGGGTATGCTGTACAGACAGGCTGCTGGGGGAGAAATCTGCCAGGGCGGCTACGTGGTTTGTGATGGGGTGGAAGTGAGAGACGAGAGGGTGTGATATGGCCGAGGGTGTGCAGGATGTTGCAGTGGGTGTGATGTGGCTGGGGCCGTGCCGGCGGATGCCTGTCTGCTGTTTCGAAGGCGTCCTCCAGCATGCCTTTACTCTGCGTTCTCCAGCGGACTCTCTCCCACATTTTTCGCCTCCCGGAGACGGATTTGGAATTTTCTTGACAAATATTTGCCAAAAACCTATAATAAAAGTAATCAGTTTTTGAAAAAATATAAAAAAAACAGAATAAGTTCAACATTCAAAATTAGATAAGCGAATTGCTTATGGAAACGGGTGAGATTCCCGTACAATGCCGTTGCTGTGTAGGAGGAGTTTTCTTCAAAATGCCACTGGGAAACTGGGAAGGCGGAGAAAGCGCAGATGCCTGAGTCAGAATACAGGTTTTGAGTGTATCTTAAACTTACTGCGGGCCACAGTACAGGAGATCTGACGACAGAGAACTGCCGGTGTATTGTGCGTATAAACAATACATCGGCTTTTTGCGTTTTAGGAGAATTCAATAGAATTGTCCGCAGCAGAAAAGCCCTTCGGGCAGAATCCTTTTTAATAATTTTGGGGGAAATTATGCAAATTGCGATATATGGAAAAGGTGGGATCGGGAAATCCACCGTCAGTGCCAACCTGTCTGCGGCATTGGCTTCATGCGGCAGAAAAGTTCTGCAGATTGGCTGCGATCCCAAGCACGATTCTACCAGACTGTTGCATCATGGCAGGAAAGTGCAGACCGTGCTGGAGTATCTGCTGAATACGCCGCCAGATGAGCAGATGTTGGAGTCTGTTCTCATGGAAGGTTATCTTGGCACAGGCTGTGTGGAAGCAGGAGGCCCAAAGCCCGGTATGGGCTGTGCAGGAAGAGGCATCCTGACGGCATTTGAATTTCTGGACCGTTTCCAGGTGCGCAAAGGGTATGACCATGTGGTTTACGACGTGCTGGGTGACGTAGTGTGCGGTGGCTTTGCCGTTCCGGTGAGAAAACAGTATGCCGAGGCGGTATTTCTGGTGACCAGCGGAGAAGCCATGGCCCTTTATGCGGCAAACAATATCCTTCAGGGAATCCGGAACTTAGACCCGGAAGAAAACCGAATTGCAGGAATCATTTACAACAGCCGTGGTGCCGCAGATGAAAGCAGAAAAGTAGAAGCTTTCGCACAGGCAGTCGGGCTTCCGGTGCGCATGAAAATTCCCAGAAGCAGTCTGTTTGCAGAGGCAGAAAAAGAAGCGGCGACGGTGGTAGAAAAAGAGCCTGAAAGCCGGGAAGCAGAACTGTTTCTGGCGCTTGCAGGACAGATTGCAGAGAAAAAAATCCCGCTTCATAAGGCCTGTCCATTATCCGAAGAAGAGATGGAATGCTTTATGCGCGGGGAACCCGTATACAGCTCCAGGATTTCCCATACAGAACGAAGAGAAGAGAAAAAAGAAACCAAACTTAGAGAAAAAGAACAGCTGCCGGTGCAGGTACTGGCAAAGAGACGGGCATTGTCAGATCCTTTCAGCAGAGTTCCGCTGTTTGGTTGTGCCTTTAACGGGGCAGTGGCTCTGGCAATTCACGTAAAAGATGCAGCCGTGCTGGCTCATGCTCCCAGAAGCTGTGTGTGGTTTTCCCAGAACGGTTTCAGCGCGTATGCGAGAAGAGGGTTCTTTGAGAGAGGGATTCTGTATCCGGCCTTTATTCCCCAGCATTTTACAGGAACGGATATGACCATAGAAGATGCGGTGTTTGGCGGTGTGGAACATGCCAGACAGAAGGCATTGGAGCTGGCAGGAGAAGGTGTCAAGACCATCATTGCGGTGACTTCCTGCATTCCCGGAATGAGCGGGGACGATCTGACACCAGTTCAGGAAGAACTGCGGCAGCTTGGATGCGAAATGTATCTGGTCAAAACAGACGGCGTAGAAGCAGGGGACTACAACCAGGGAATGGCGCTGTGTTACAAGACACTGGCAGAGGAAGCCGTATGGGAAGACGAAATTCAGGAGCCGGATTCCATTAACTTTGTATACGAACTGACCTGGTCCTCCAGAACGGATGAAAATTTTCAGAGAATCAAAGAACTGCTGGATGCCCTGCATATCCGGGTCAACTGCCGTTTCATCTGCGCAGGGACCATGGAAGACATTCACCATTTCTTAAGAGCGCCTTACAGCATTTTAGCAAGAGAAGACGAACTTGGCAGAGAACTGAAAACGATTTTTGAAGAAAAATATGGCTGTAAATTTCTGGACGGAACGCTTCCCAGAGGTTTTGAGGAAACCAGCCGATGGGTAAGAATGCTTGGGGAGCTTTATGGGAAGCAGGAAGAAGTGAAGATCTGCATCCAGAAAAATCAGGAATGCTATGAGAAAAAAATTCAGGAACTGAAAGCACATTTTTCCGGAAAAAGAGTTGTTATTTTCATGAACTACGGAAACTGTGACTGGCTTTTTGAACTGGCAGAAGATCTGGATCTTATGATTTTAAAAACCATCCTGCTTGGGAAAAAGAATGAAGGAAATGCAGGATGGAATCAGCGTTTTTCTGCAGAATGGTCGTCATACAGAGAGATGTTGAGACAGGAAATTGAAAAGAGCAGACCGGATCTGGTGCTGGTAAATGATCCGTCAGCCCTGGCAGATATTCCGGAAAATATCTGCGTGATACAGATCCCAAGAGACATTCAGCCGGGATTCCTGGCGGGAGCGGATGCAGCAGAAGAATGGATTCGAAAAATGGACCGGAAGGTGGAAGGCAGGTGGAAGCATGACAGAGCGGTATTTGAGAAGTATTACTGCTGATTACATAACCGGCGTGGTGTCTGCCTGTGAAGGAATCCACGGAAGTCTGGTATTGTTAAACGGCCCGCTGGGATGCCGGTTTTACCACAGCTATGCTTTTGGAAAAAATTTGATCCGGGAATCCGAACTCTGGGGATTAAGAGGGCAGCTTGAACTCTCCGATGCCATGGATGATCGGTTGGTGCGAAGTCAGTATTTTGCCGGAACGCCCCAGGTCCCAGGATCCAATCTGCGGTATGAAGATTACATTTTTGGAACCGGTGAACAGCTGGAGCGGGCACTGCAGGACATTCTGGCAGAGCGGAGCTATTCCATGGCGGTGGTGATTCAGACGCCCGGTACTTCTCTAATGGGAGAGGGACTGGAGAGTCTGATTCAAAAAACAGCTGAAGAATTTCAGACTCCCAGTGTCTTTATTGAAAGTCCGGAATTTTCCACAAATTCCTGTGTGGGATATGATGAGACCATGGTAAGACTGCTGAAGCAGTTTGTGGAGAAAAAGCCGGAGAAAAAGAAAACCGGTACGACAGTAAATCTCTTCGGATTTTACACCTACCAGCAGAATCTGGAAGGGGATAGGGAGGAGATCCGGCGGCTGTTAAGCCTGTGCGGCATTACAGTAAACTGCATTGCAGGAGCGGACTGCACATTGGAAAGTTTTCGAAAAATTCCAGAGGCTGACTTAAATATTTTGTGCTGTCCGGAACGCTGTGAGAAGACAGGGATCTATTTAAAAGAAGTTCTGAAACTGCCGGTGTACGATGCAGGTGGCTTCCCCATTGGATTTGACCAGACAGAACGGTTTGTAAAAGAAATTTCAGAGCTGCTGCATACAGACTGCAGGCCGGCTCTTGAAGATATTGAAAAAGCGCGGGCACGGGCATTTTATTATATAGCCAGATGTCTTGGGTCAGCCGGCTTTCCAGAGGAGCTGCGGTATGCGGTGGAAGGAGAAAGCTCCGTGCTGTGCGGGTATGTGGATTATCTTTCCAGGTATCTTGGCATCCGGCCGGAAGCGATACGGGAACTTCCTGCAAAAGGAAGCGGAAGCGGAGGAGAAAGACTGCGCAGAATGCTGAAAGGCATGAATGCGGAGGAGGTTCTTGGACGGGATCTTACCAGAGTGGACAATGCGGTGATTCTTGGCAGTGCCGGAACCATTATGGAGACATTCCTCCACAGCCAGAATGTATATGGCATTGAAACCATGGGAGGAGCGGCCGAATACATCCATGTAGTGCCCCAAACCTATCTGGGAAGCACCGGAGCGCTGTATCTGTTAGAACAGCTGATAAATGGAAATCGAATGCTGAAAGCGTGGAAATAAAACAAAAGAAAAGAGATGACAAAATGCAGCATATTGAAGAAATCAAGGATTATTGGAACATGCGGGCCAATGGATTTTCCATGGCTGTGGAAGAAGAGTTGAAAACAGAATCTGGAAAAAAATGGGAAGAAATTTTTCGAAATACCATCACAAAAGAAAATGCAGAGGTGCTGGATGACGGTACAGGAGCTGGATTTTTCCCGGTGATTTTAAGCAGACTGGGCCACAAGGTAACGGCTATTGACTATTCCGATGAAATGACAGCTCAGGCAGCGAAACGCTTCAAAGAAGCCGGGGCAGAGGTTTTGGTCCGGCAGATGGATGCCCAGAAACTGGAATTTGCAGACGAGAGCTTTGATGCAGTGGTGTCCAGAAATGTACTGTGGAATCTGGATGATCCGGCAGCAGCCTACCGGGAAATGCACCGGGTTCTGCGTCCGGGCGGAAAGCTGATCATCAGCGATGGAAATATGTATCTTTACATGCACGATGAAGAATATGCCAGACTGCATGAGAAACAGATGGAAGAAATGAGAAAGAAACATGAAATCGATGGCGGACTTCATGGAAAACACAATGTGGATCATGTGGATTTTTCCATCATTGAAAAAATAGCAGAAGATCTGCCCATGAGCCGCAGAAGACGGCCGCAGTGGGATTTTGAACAGCTGATTTCACTGGGATTTGATGACATTCATGTCAAACTTCATGGAAAAGAGCTTCCCATGGGCTTTTTGATTATTGCAGGAAAGAAAGAGGTGCAGCGTGGCTAAGATGATCCGGAAGAGGCTGGTGTCTCTTGTGATTATTTTGTTTGGACTTTCCGTTTTGACATTCGGGCTTACCTATCTTCTGCCGTCTGATCCGGTGGAGGAGCTGATCACTTCCATGGGCGGAAGCCATGATCCGGAAACTATTGCGAAGCTGGAAGAGCAGTACGGAACCAGCAGGCCCTTTCTGGTGCAGTATGCAGACTGGATCAAAGGGGTAGTGCTTTACGGAGATTTTGGAATTTCGGTAAAATACAACAAACCAGTAAAAGAGGTTATTGCCCAGAAGCTTCCCAATACGGTAAAACTGGCGTGTACATCTTTTCTCACCATGATTCTGATTTCCTTTCCGCTGGGAATTCTTTCCGCGGTCTATAAGGATCGGATTGCGGACTATATCATCCGTTTTTTGTCCTTTATCGGGGTGTCTATGCCAAGCTTCTGGTTTGGAATGCTGATGATCTGGATTTTTGCAGTCAGGTTTGGATGGCTTCCTGTAGCGGGTTCTTCTTCCTGGAAGCACATTATTATGCCGACCCTGACTCTTGCAGTGGGAATGAGCTGTTATTATATCCGCAGAATCCGCGCGGTGATGGTAGAACAGCTCAGCGAAGAATACATTACCGGATGCAGGTCAAGAGGAATTGGAAGAATGAGGATTATTTTCTGCCATGTACTGCCCAACTCCCTTCTGGCCGTGGTAACCATGCTTGGCATGTCTTTTGGCGGACTTCTTGGGGGCACCATGATTGTGGAGACGGTCTTTAGCTGGAATGGCATCGGACAGGTCTGCACCACAGCGATTTCTGCTAGAGATTATTCACTGATTCAGGGATATACCATGTGGATGGGATTCATTTACGTAATGGTAAACCTTCTGGTTGATATTTCCTATTCCTTTATTGATCCCAGAATTCGAAGGGGGATGGCACAGAAATGAAAAGAAAAATGAGTCCTGCCATGAAAAAAGCATGGGTCCGTTTTGCAATTCTGTCCCTGCTTGCCTTGATTTTTGTATTTTTTGCGTTGTTTGCCAGCGTGCTTGCACCTTTTGATCCCCTGGAGAGCCACTACGCAGATATGTTAAAACCGCCCAGCACCACCTATTTGTTTGGAACAGACCAGCTGGGAAGAGATCTGTTTTCCAGAATTCTGTACGGTGGAAAAAGCTCTCTTTTGATTGCGTTTGCCGTTACAGCCATTATTTCCACGGTGGGAATTCTGGTTGGAACCATTGCGGGATTTACCGGAGGTTTTTTTGACAATGTACTGATGCGTCTGTCCGATATGCTGATGGCGTTTCCGGGATATATTTTTACCATTGCGCTGGTAAGCTTTATCGGTATTGGACTGCCGAACATGATTCTTGCCATGTCTCTGACTGGCTGGACGTATTATGCCAGAATCAGCAGATCCCTGGTGCTCAGTGTGAAAAATAATGTATACATTGAACAGGCGCGGCTGGGAGGAGCTTCCCACATGAGAATTCTGCTGCTTTATGTCATTCCGAATGTACTTCCGTCTCTTCTGGTAAATATTTTCCAGAATATTGGCGGAAAACTGTTGACTATTTCCGGACTTTCCCTTTTGGGACTCGGCTCACCGCCTCCTACACCGGAATGGGGATTTATGCTTTCGGAGGGAAAAAATTATATGTATTCCGCTCCGTGGATGCTGATTTTCCCAGGATTGGTAATCTTGGTCAGCGTTGTGATTTTCAACCTTCTTGGGGACTGTATTCAGGATCTGATGAATCCCAAGGAAAATGTATGGTAGATAAGGCGTGCGCCTTTCTATAAATAGTATTACCGTTACTTTTGTGAAAGTTCAAAGGAGGAACCAAATGAAAAAGAGATTAAAAACCTGTATTCCCGCACTTTTAGCAGCTGCTATGCTGTCTGCTGGCTGCACCACCGCATTTGCTGAGGAAAGCGGCAGCCACCTGAACGTAGCCATGTTTATGTGGATGGAAGGCCTGGACCCGGCAGAAGGCTGGAACGGCTGGACCACCATGCGCTGCGGCATCGGAGAAACTCTTCTGACAGCAGATGAAAATATGGACGTTGTTCCCTGCCTGGCAGATTCCTGGGAGCAGGTGGATGACCTTACTTACAAATTTCACATCCGTCAGGGCGTAAAATTCTCCAACGGAAATGATATGACACCGGAAACCGTAAAGGCATCCATTGAGCGTACTGCAGAGCAGAACAGCCGCGGCGGCAACCTGATGCTGGACAGCATTGAAGTAGACGGTGAGTATGTAATCTTTAAGACTACAGAAGCTTATAGTGCATTCCCGTACTATCTGACCGAGCCGATGTGCATTATCGTGGATACCACGGTAGATACCAGTGACTATAACAATGCACCGATATGCACAGGCCCCTATGTATGCACCGAGTTTGTGACTGAAGAAAAATACGAACTGGCTGCCAATGAATATTATTGGGGCGGAAAGCCTGGAACTGACACCATCACCGTTCTCAACATTGCTAATGATACCAAAGTAAGCGCAATGCTTGCAGGTGATATTGATGTTGCAGTTGCACCCAGCTCCACAACTCTGTCTCAGATCGAAGGAAATGATACCATTGAGATGGTAAAAGTAACCGGAACCAGAGAGAGTGATCTGGAAATGAACTGCCGTGAGGGACGCCCGACAGCTGATGTGAATTTAAGAAAAGCTCTGTCTTATGCCATCGACCGTGACGTGATTGCGCAGATCGCAGGAGACGGCTATGCACAGGCTCTTGGAAAAGCATTCCCGGACAGCGTAGGCTACGATGAAGGAAAAGAAGTAGAAAGCCAGACCTATGATGTAGAAAAGGCAAAAGAGTACCTGGCTGAAGCTGGTTATGCAGATACTGATGGAAATGGCTATGTAGAAAAAGACGGCGAAGAGCTGGTACTGAATATTGCCCTTCGTTCCAACGCTTCTACTGCAATTTACCAGGCAATGCAGGATATGTGGAAAGCCGTAGGCATTCATGTAGAAATTCAGTTGATGGAAAATACTTCTGACATCCGTGAAAGTGGCGAGTTTGATTTCATGAGCGGCGGCTGGCAGACCGTAAACAATGCAGACGGCCAGTCTTACCTGAAGAACCGCTGGTCTGACAATGGACCGGATAACTACACTGCATTCCACAGTGATGCATTCCAGGAAGTTATGGATCGTCTGGACGCTGCATTTGATTATGATGAGCGTGTGCAGTGCTTCGTAGATGCAGAGCAGATTCTGACAGAAGAGAGCCCGACTCTGTTCCTGTATGCAAACGAAAACGTAACTCTGATCAATACCGATACCGTGGAAAACGTAACCGTATTCCCGATTGATTACTATATGATCACAGCTGATTGGACAGCAAAATAAAGAATGAATATACTGGATATTAAAAACTGTACGATATGCTATCAAAATGGCGCACCGGCAGTATCTGATGTCTCCCTTTCCGTCTCGGAAGGGGAGATTGTCAGCATTGTAGGGGAAAGCGGGAGTGGAAAGACCACTCTGATCCGGGCGGTGCTGGGTCTGCTGCCGCCAGGGGGAAAAATTACCGGGGGAGAAATCCTGTTTGACGGGATTGACCTGGCAAAGGCGGATGAACTGCAGATGCAGGATATCCGGGGAAAAGAAATTGCAATGATTTTTCAGGATGTGGGCGCAGCCTTAGATCCGATCCAGAAAATCCGGAACCAGTATGAAGAAGCGATTGAGGTGCATGAAAAACTGCCGCGGCACCGGTATGTGGAAAAAGCGGTGGAAATGCTGAAAAAAATGCATCTGACAGATCCGAACCGGGTGATGAATTCGTATCCCTTTGAACTGTCCGGAGGAATGAAGCAGAGAGTGGGAATTGCCATGGGAATGACGGCAAAGCCGAAACTGCTTCTGGCAGATGAGCCGACATCTGCGCTGGATGTTACGATTCAGGCCCAGGTAGTCCATCAGATGAAAGAGCTGCGGGACAAATATGGAGTGACGATCATTCTGGTAACCCACAACATGGGTGTGGCTTCTTATCTTTCGGATAAAATTGGCGTGATGTGCAGGAGTAAGATGGTAGAATTTGGCACAAGGGATGAAATCATTTATCATCCGAAAGAGCAGTACACAAAGGATCTGCTGGAAGCAGTTCCAAAAATGGGAGGGGAACGTTTTGCAAAATAAGGAAAAATTTCTGGAAGTTTCCCATGTAAGTAAAGTGTTTCCGGTAAAAAAACAGCAGCTCCATGCAGTGTCTGATGTGAATTTTTCCATTTCCAGAGGGGAGATTTTGGGAATTGTAGGGGAAAGCGGATGCGGAAAAAGCACGCTGGCCAAGATGCTGGTTGGTTCGCTTCCGGTTTCAGAAGGGAAAATGATCCTGAATGGAGAGGATTATACGGAGCTGACAGGAAAGAAAAAAAGGGAATTTCGCAGGAATATTCAGATGGTATTTCAGGACCCTTTAAGTTCCTTTTCTCCGCGAATGAAAATCGGAACGTATCTGTGTGAGCCGAGAAGAAATTATGATGGAATTTCCAAAAGCGAAGCCATAAAGGAAGCAGAGGAACTTCTGGAAAAGGTAGGGCTTCCAAGGGAGTTTGTGCTCCGCTATCCCCATGAGCTTTCTGGCGGACAGCTGCAGAGAGTGGCCATTGCCAGAGCCATTGCCATAAAGCCGGAGCTTTTAATCTGCGATGAAGCCACAGGAGCGCTGGATGTGTCGATTCAGAATCAGATTGCAAGGCTTTTAGTGGAACTGGTAGAAGAGCAGAATATGGGATGTATTTTTATCGGACACGATCTGGCGCTGGTGCGCAGTGTGACCCAGCGGATTGCAGTGATGTATCTGGGAAGAATGGTGGAGCTTTTGGACAGTGAGGATCTGGAGCAGAAGTGCTGTCATCCGTATACGAAAGCACTTTTGAATTCTGTGTTTGATGTGTATTGCGACCAGAAGGCGGAGATTCATCTGCTGGAAGGAGATCCCCCAAGCCCGCTTCAGGTGCAGAAAGGGTGTGCGTTTGCGTCAAGATGTCCCAGATGCCAGGAGAAGTGCAAAAGCAGCCTGCCAAAGCTGGAGACTGTGGGAGAAGGACATTTGGCTGCATGCTTTTATCCGGAAGCGTGATGTGGGGCAGAAGACGAAGCACAGCCCGTCTCCGTTTCGGTGAAATACAGGATGGCGTTTTCGGCACACCCAGGCTGTATGAGCCGCAGGCGAGTTCCGTCAGGGGCAGAAATTGGGGCAGAGACCGGATGAGCAGGACGCGAAGCAGGTCAGACGTGCTGTCTTTCTACACCTTGCTGCGTCCTGATGACAATTCGGCAAAAAATTTAAAAAGTCAGGCGCATCTGATACCAGGTAACTCCTCCATGAACAGAGGGGGAAATCCCTTCATTTACGAAGCCGAAACTGGCATAGTAATGGATGAGTGCATCTTTGCAGGTAAGCACAAGCCCCAGGCGCCCCTGTTTTCTGGCATCTGCAATGGCCTGCTTTAAAAGCTGACCTGCAAATCCCTGTCTGCGGTAAGCAGGAAGGGTGTTGACGCCGAAGATCATCTGCCAGGCACCGGTTTCCTTGTGCATTCTGGCATTTTCATACATTTCATCAGTCAGGTCTTTTTCATCTGTAACCATGCCGTCTACAAAAGAAATGAGACGGCCGTCTTTAAACATCAGCCAGAAGTGGGAAGCATAAGAAGAAAGCCGTGCGGAAAACGATTCCCGTGAGGCAGCTTCCGCTGGGGGAAAGCATTCTGCTTCCACGGCTGCAATGGCGTCCAGATCTGCCAGGGTGGCAGTGCGGATGGTAATAGGTTTCATAAGATAGGTTCTCCTTTTAAAAGTGAAAATAATTTTTTATGGCGATAATCTGGGAACAGTATAGCACAGCAAAAAGAAGTTGTCAGCATTCTGTTGTTTCTGTATCTTTCTGCAAATTTTGCGATTGGCTTTTTAAGATGTTTCTGCTAAAATAGAGAAGAATTTCGGAAAACGGAATCTTGTATGAAAAAGAGAGCAAAAGTTAACTGCGCCGTTTATTGCGGTACTTAGTACAATAATGGATTTGGAAGAGAAGGATACTGTTACCGCATCGGAGGTGATGAATTCTGTGCGATGGTGCGTAAGACAGAAGAATCTGCCCAGAGGTACCTTTCTTATTTTGAACAGGAAATAGAACAGCGCAGGGCGAAAGATCAGCGGCTGTCGGGAGTTTCCGTTGGATATGGAGGTTTCGTGCCGGGAAAAGGCAGTGTGGCGGATGCTGCACAGAGAGCAGATGAGATGATGTATGAATATAAGCGGAATCGAAAATAAGAAACGAAAGGATGACAGAACATGAGTATGGCAGTTGCAACATTAAAAAAAGGAGAAGGACGTACCTTAAAGGCAGGCGGTCTGTGGGTATTTGATAATGAAATTGAATCTGTAATGGGAGATTTTGAGGACGGAGATATTGTCGTTGTCCACGATTACGATGGATATGGAATGGGCCGCGGTTACATCAACCGGCATTCCAAAATCCGTATCCGTATGCTGACCAGAAACAAAGATCAGGAGATTGATGCAGCATTCTTAAAAATGCGAGTAAAAGAAGCATGGGAATACCGGAAAAAGACTGTAGACACCAGCAGCTGCCGGATTATTTTCGGAGAGGCAGATTTCCTTCCGGGAATCGTCATTGATAAATTTGCTGATGTCTGTGTGGTACAGTCCTTAGCACTCGGTATTGACCGTTTAAAGCCGGTGATTCTTCAGGCACTGAAAGAGGTGCTGGCAGAAGATGGCATGATTCTGCGTGGAATTTATGAGCGCAGCGATGTGAAAGTGCGGAAAAATGAAGGAATGGAACTGTACAAAGGTTTCATCGGGGAGCCGTTTGATACAAACGTGGAGATTGTAGAAAATGGCGTAAAATACATGGTAGATGTAAAAGACGGACAGAAAACAGGATTTTTCCTGGATCAGAAATACAATCGTCTGGCGATTCAGAAGCTCTGCCCCGGTGCAAAAGTGCTGGACTGCTTTACCCATACTGGCTCCTTTGCATTGAATGCAGGAATTGCAGGAGCAGCCAGCGTTCTTGGTGTGGATGCATCGGAACTTGGCGTAGAACAGGCAAGACTCAATGCCCGGTTAAACGGCTTGGAAGACCGGGTGCAGTTTCAGTGTGCAGATGTATTTGATCTGCTTCCACAGCTGGAAGAAAAAGGTGAAAAGTTCGATGTGATCATTTTGGATCCGCCTGCGTTTACCAAGTCCAGAAGTTCTGTAAAAAATGCAGTCAAAGGCTACCGGGAGATCAATTTAAGAGCCATGAAGCTGATTAAGGACGGCGGTTTTCTTGCCACCTGCTCCTGTTCTCACTTTATGACCTATGAACTCTTTACCCAGACCATCCACCAGGCAGCCAGAAACGTCCACAAACGCCTGCGCCAGGTAGAATACAGAACCCAGGCCCCGGATCATCCCATTTTATGGGCGGCAGAAGAGTCCTATTATCTGAAGTTCTATATCTTCCAGGTGTGTGATGAGAAATAAGACTGAAAAGCAGCTGAAATGCCTGATTTATATGGATAAGTTAAGTGTAAAAAAATAGGAGGACCCTTTTAAGGGTTAATGGGAAGCAATACGGATACTCCTTAAGGGATGGCGGCGAGTCAGGAGCAATCAGGATTGAACGGGGGTAAGGGAGATATAAATGAAGTTATAGTTGACAAACCGATGGAACATTTGATAGACTGTACCAGATGTTTGAAGATTCCATGAGGGAGTAGTTAGCGCGAAAGTGTGATTTGTCAACATTCTGATTATAAAAAAGAGTATAATCTGGCAAATCTTAAATAATGAGACTCATGTATATCACTGAACAGCTTATGCAGGATACATTGGCTGGCAGTTGATATACATGAGTCTTTTTTATCTGTTAGAGGTACGTGGGATAGCAGATGTTTCGACTGACAATACTGTTATGGAGAACAAAAGGAGGAAACTATGGGAAACTTTATTAACAATGCCCCATTTGCGCTTGTGCTGGTATTCCTTGTGATCGGATTTGCACTGCTTATAAAGGGCGCAGACTTTTTCGTAGAGGGAAGTTCAAGTGTGGCAAAGAGACTGCATGTTCCATCAATCATCATCGGACTTACCATTGTAGCGATGGGAACCTCACTTCCAGAGACCGCAGTCAGTGTATCAGCTTCCATCACAGGCAACAACGAGCTTGCAGTCAGCAATGTAGTCGGTTCCAATATCTTTAATCTGATGGTTGTGATCGGTGTCTGTGCAGTCTTAGCAACTGTAGATGTTGCAAAAGAGACGATCAAGAGAGATATTCCATTTTCACTTTTGTGTGCAGGACTCTTACTGCTGTTAGGAATTCTGGGATTTAGCGATAAATCCGGTATGACACTGGGGCACCTGGATGGTGTGATCTTAATTGCACTCTTTGCAGGCTACATTTTTTATATGGTTAAGATTGCATTAAAGGCAAGTAAAGAAGGTAAAAAAGTCGAGATTGAAGGCGGTTCGGATGAGGACATTAAGCTGGTTTCCGTTCCGATGAGCATCCTGTTCATTGTTGGCGGAGCCATTGCCATTGCAGTTGGCGGAGATATGACGGTCGATGCCGCATCGAGAATTGCCAGTGAACTTGGAATGAGCCAGACACTGATCGGACTGACCATTGTTTCCATAGGAACTTCGCTTCCGGAACTTGTGACTTCCATCGTTGCAGCCAGAAAGAACGAAGTTGATATGGCACTTGGCAATGCGATTGGTTCCAATGTATTTAATATCCTGATGGTACTTGGTATTGCATCTGCGATCAGCCCAATCAGCTTTATCCAGGAAAATATTATTGATTTGTGCGTGCTTATGGTATTTACTGTGTGTGCATGGATTTTTGCAGGAACTAGAAAGAAAATCGGAAAAATTGAAGGCTTCTGTATGATTGCACTTTACGCTGCCTATGCAGTTTACATCATCATAAGATAAAGGAGATGGCAGACAAATGCTGCTGTTTTTAAAGGTATTTTTCACGGAATTTATCGCAGAGATGGGAGACAAAACCCAGCTTATGCTGATCGCTCTTACCTCTAAATACAAATTAAAAGATATTATCTTGGGAACTGCCGCGGCAATTCTTGTACTGAATGGACTGGCTGTTCTGGCAGGCGGCCTTGTCAGTGAATTTATTCCGGACTGGCTCATTAAGATGATTGCAGCCGTGGCATTTCTGTATTTTGCAGCATCCACCATTGCCGGCGGTGATGAGGAAGAAGAGGAAGAAAGCGGCAAATCAAAGATCAAGTTTGCTCCTCTGGCAGTTTTTTGCACATTCTTCGTAGCAGAGCTTGGTGATAAGACACAGCTGACGGCTATCACATTTGGTGCAAATGAAGGTATGGGAGCAGCGCTGGCTGTGTGGATCGGATGTTCCCTGGGACTTTTTGCGGCGGATATTTTAGGAATGCTGGCTGGCTATCTGTTAAAGAGCAAGATTCCGGATGGAATGCTGAATACCTTGGCATTTGTGATCTTCTCTGCATTCGGTGTATACACGCTTTATCAGGGACTGAAGTTGGTCGGAACAGGTGTCTGTCCCATTCCGGTATGGCCGGTGCTGATTATGGCAACAGTCGCTTTTGCTGTTTTGTATGTCTGTCTTTTTATCAGAAGGGAGAAAAAGAAAGCGAAATAAACGGACTACATGATTTTTGGAATAAAAATGGTATTGACATTATGTCAGAACGATACTGAATTATCGTTAACAGGAGTGACATTATGTTAGAATAGAACCCGAAGGAGACGAAAAAGATTGGAGCACAGCTGGCTTTATGTCCCTGTCCAGTGATTGTTGTGGAGGCGTGTATTTTCTGTTTAATTATCTGGCGGTGATGGGGCTGTTTGTGCCGGATGGATATTGTCTTTCAAAGCTTCTGAAAAAAATTCCCAAAGTTTGAAGTTTTGTGGTATGATGTCTCTAGTCGGCAGAATGGGACGCAGAGGTCTTACGAGTCTGCCAGAGAAAGAGGAGGAATCACCATGGAATTAGAAACACTGAGAAAAGATATGGTAGCCGCTATGAAGGCAAAGGATAAACCCAGAAAGGAAGCCATTTCTTCTCTGATTTCTGCAGTTAAAAAAGTAGGCATTGATGCAGGATGCAGAGAAGATATTCCGGAGGAGATGGTAGACCAGACCATCTTAAAAGAGCTGAAAACTGTGAAAGAGCAGATCGATACCTGTCCGGAATCCAGAACAGACCTGTTGGAAGAGTACAAGTTCCGTTATGAAGTGATCAAGGCTTATGCACCGGCTCAGATGGGCGCAGAAGAAGTAGAAAAATACATTCTGGAGAAATTTGCAGATGTTGCTGCCACAAAGAACAAAGGCCAGATCATGAAGGCTGTCATGGGTGATCTGAAAGGAAAGGCAGACGGCAAGCTGATCAATCAGGTAGTGGCAAAGCTCTGCCAGTAATAAAGGAAGGCCGAGATGAAATTTGGTTATGAAAACTGCAGACTCTGTCCAAGAAACTGCCAGATAAACCGTCTGGAAGGACAGAAAGGCTTCTGCCGCATGGATTCCCGGATTTTTGGAGCCAGGGCTGCCCTGCATATGTGGGAAGAACCCTGTATTTCAGGCCGTACCGGTTCTGGTACGGTCTTTTTTTCGGGATGCACCCTGCGGTGTGTGTACTGCCAGAACGGAGAGATTGCCAGGGCCGAGATCGGACGAGAGATTTCGGTGGAACGGCTTTCCCAGATTTTCCTGGAACTTCAGGCAAAGCAGGCGGCGAACATCAACCTGGTGACACCCACCCACTATGCGCCGTCCATTCTGGAAGCCGTGAAAAAAGCCAGGGCAGAAGGACTTGTGATTCCCATTGTTTACAACTGCAGCGGTTACGAGAGCGTGGAAGCGTTAAAAATGCTGGATGGATGGATTGATATTTATCTGACGGATTTTAAATACATGGAAAATGAGACAGCCAGACAGTATTCGGCAGCGGAAGATTATCCGGAGCGGGCCAAAGAAGCCTTAGAGGAAATGGTGCGCCAGACAGGAGAAGCCGTGTTTGATCAACAGGGCATGATGAAAAAAGGCGTCATTGTCCGGCATCTGCTTCTGCCAGGCCATGTAAAAAATGGAAAAGCCGTTGTAAAATATGTGCTGGAGACCTACGGGAAAACGGTATGGTTAAGCCTGATGAACCAGTATACACCTCTGGAACAGACAGGAAGACTGGAAAGATTTCCGGAGTTGCAGCGGAAAGTGACCAGACGAGAGTATGAGCGGCTGGTGGATTATGCCATTGATTTAGGGCTGGAGAACGGATTTATCCAGGAGGGAAAGACGGCAGAAGAAAGCTTTATACCGGCATTTGATTACGAGGGACTGTAAAGGCAGACAGGCACCAGGCGAAAGAAAATTGGCGAAAAAGATAAGTTTCTGAGCTTGCAGAAAATGTAAAATTGTGATATAATATTAAAGATATAGATTGAACAAAACAGGTGCATCTTTGATAAAAAGATGAAAAAGGGAATCAGGTAAAAGCCTGAGCGATGAGGTCACTGTGTGCAGGGAGCGAATTCCAAAGTACCATTGCAGCACTGCTGTGAGAAGGTGGAAGAGCGGGGAACTGCGAGCCAGGATACCTGCCTGTTTTGGGCGATGAGAAGCTTCCATTCAAAGCATCCACGCAGAGTGACCGTATCTTCTTTTACGGTTTTTGAACCTGCGCGTAAAAACAGGTTTTTTTTATACCTTTTATGCTTTCCTATGGACTTCCGAAGCGATAAACCATGCAGACGGGCTTTCCTGTCTGACGACAAAAAGCGATGGAGGAACACCATGAAAAAGAGAACACAGTTACTTGCAATGTTTCTGGCAGGAGCCATGATGATGGCATCTACAAGCGTATTTGCAGCAGAAACCGAGACTCAGTCTGAGACACAGACAGAAGCAGCATCTGAGAATGATGCAGAATCCGTATTTCCGTTTACTCTGGTAACAAAGGATGATCAGGAAGTGACCTTTACCCATGTACCGGAGCGCGTGATCAGCACCAATCCCAACGCCGGTGAAGAGCTGATGGCACTGGGTCTGGGAGACAAGATTATCGGCACCTGCTACAACAACGCACAGCTTCCGGAGCAGTACCGTGAAGAGTACGAATCCAAACCGAAGATCTCTGATGACAATGGCTATCCTTCCCTGGAAGTAGTTCTGGATCTGGATCCGGATTTCATCTACGGAAGAAGCTCTGCATTCAGCGATAAAGATACCGCAATCGCTACCCATGATACCTTAAGCAGTTACGGCATTATGTCCCTGTCTTCCATCGAAGGCTACAAACTGGGCTGTGATGTAGAAGATGTGTATCAGGATTTTTACAACCTTGGAAAAATATTCCAGGTAGAAGACAAGGCAAATGAAGTCGTAGACGGCATGAAAGAAAAGATCGCAGAGGTAGAGTCCAAGATCGAAGGCACTGATGAAGTAAAAGTATTCAACTTCGACTGCGATATGGACGGCGGCGCTTATACACCGGGTAACAACTTTACTTCCAAACTGATCCGTCATGCAGGCGGTGTCAATGTATTCGAAGATCTGGAGAAGACCTGGAATACTGTAAGCTGGGAAGCAGTTGTAGAAGCAGATCCGGACATCATTGTCATCAATGATTACGGCGATACCACAGCAGAAGAGAAGATTCAGTCCTTAAAAGACAACGAAGCTCTGTCTGATGTAACTGCAATCAAGAATGAAAACTTCCTTGTGATCACTCTGCCGGAAGTGTTTGCCAGCACCCGTGTAGCAGATACCATTGAAAAATTTGCAGAAGCTTTCCATCCGGAGTGCTTTGAATAAAACTGCATACGGCACATGAAACAATTGTGTAAATGTATGAGGGACCATGTAGGAAGCACCTGCATGGTCCTGAGTGTTATACTGGTTCTGACCATGATTCTGGCAACAGGGATCGGACCGGTGAGCATTCCTTTTGGAACGGTCTGGCGGGTGGTGTGGAACTATCTGACAGGAGCCGGTGATGTTTCTGATATTAAAATGAGTACCCAGAACATTGTATGGCATCTGCGTGTACCCAGAGTTCTGATGGGAGCCATGGTGGGAGCCAGTTTGTCGCTGTCTGGCGTGGCCATGCAATCCTTTACCAAAAACCCGCTGGCAAGCCCCTATGTGCTGGGAATTTCCTCCGGAGCCACTTTTGGAGCTACCCTTGCCATTGTGACCGGCGTTCTTTCTTTTTTAGGAAGCTATGCCGTAGAAGGCGGTGCCTTTGCAGGCGCCATGGCGGCCATTCTGATTGTATACTACATGGCAAAAAGCGGAAAAGAAGTGGCCCCCATCAAACTGGTGCTGGTGGGAACGGCAGTCTCCGCCATGTTTACTGCATTTTCCAATTTTATTGTATACAAAGCACCGGATGATGCGAAAATCCGGGAAGTTACCTTCTGGACCCTGGGAAGCGTGGCCAGTGCCAAATGGGAAGAACTGATCCCCATGGCAGTGGTGCTGGTTCCTGGATGCATCTGTATGTATGCAATGTCTACTGCTATGAATGCGCTTCTCATGGGAGAAAGCAGTGCGGTAACACTGGGCGTGAATGTCAATCTGGTGCGGAAAATCACCGTCTTTTTATCCGCAGCTTTAACCGGCATTGCCGTGGCGGTGACAGGAAGCATCGGATTTGTGGGACTGGTAATTCCTCATATTGTGCGTTCCATGGTGGGAGCAGACCACAAAAAAGTCATTCCCATTTCCACACTCCTGGGAGCCATTTTCCTGATCTGGGTGGACGTAGGAGCCCGTATGTTTGATGCGCCGGGAGAAATTCCCATCGGCATAATCACGGCCATGATTGGTGCGCCCATTTTCCTGTGGATGATCCGGGTGCGGAAATACGCATTCGGTAAGAAGGAATAGGAGGCGGACAGATGCTGAAGGTAGAAAACATTACATACGGAACAAAACAGAAAGAAATTTTAAAAGGAATTTCCCTCCAGGTAAAACAGGGAGAGTTTGTAGGCGTTATCGGCCCCAACGGAAGCGGAAAATCCACACTTCTGAAAAATATTTACAAAATGCTGACGCCAAAATCCGGGGACATTCTTCTGGATGGAAAGAGCCTAGTCAAAATGTCCAACCGGCAGATGGCGGAGCGGCTGGCAGTGGTCGCCCAGGAAAGTGAAGCGAATTTTGACTTTACCGTAGGGGAAGTGGTGCAGATGGGCCGCTATCCAAGAAAACGCCTGATGGAAGCAGCCAATGAGCAGGACAGAGAAAAGGTGAAAGAATCTTTGCAGCTGGTAGGAATGGAAGACTTTTTAAATAGAAGTTTTCTGACTTTGTCTGGAGGGGAAAAACAGCGTGTGCTTATTGCAAGGGCTCTGGCCCAGGAAACGGAAATGGTGATTCTTGACGAGCCAACCAACCATCTGGATATTGGCAGCCAGATCAAGACCCTGTCTCTGCTAAAACATTCCGGAAAAACTGTGCTGACCGCTCTGCATGATTTAAGCCTGGCAGCCAGATTCTGTGACCGGATCTATGTGCTGAAGGATGGCGAAAATCTGTGTGATGGAAAACCATCAGAGTTGATTAGCTCCGAGCTGGTAAAGACTTTGTATCACATTGATGCAGAGGTGTTCCAGAGAAACAAAAAAATCTATATTGATTATCAATAAAAAAAAGCGGGAAGCCATACAATCAGGCAGCCCGCTTTTTTTCGCAGATGCAGAATTTTTATTTGTTGTTTTTCTCCAGGAAGTTCCGGATACGCTCGTGAGGACTTAACAGACTGCTGATGGAAGCATCATGATTCAGGGTATCAATGATGTAGGCAATGTATTTGCTCAGGTCGCAGTTGGTGTAGTAAGGCTTCTGGAGCAGTTCCGGTGTCTGGTATACCAGGTTGGTGGTGAGGACGTGGTCAAACAGGCCGTTTTCATAAGCCTTGTCGAACTTGTCCAGTCCATTGGTGAACAGACCGAAGGTAGCGCAGATAAAGATCTTGCCTGCTTTGCGCTTTTTCAGCTCAGAAGCAACTTCCAGAACGCTGTCTCCGGAAGAAATCATATCGTCAATGATGACCATGTTCTTTCCTTCCACGTCAGCACCCAGGAATTCATGGGCAACGATGGGGTTGCGGCCATTGATGATCCTGGTGTAGTCGCGGCGTTTGTAGAACATACCCATATCCAGCCCCAGGACGTTTGCCATGTAGATGGCACGGCTCATGCCGCCTTCATCCGGGCTGATCACCATCATATTGTCTTTGTCAATGTGAAGGCCCGGCTCAGAACGGAACAGTCCTTTGATAAACTGGTAAACAGGCTGTACGGTTTCGAATCCGTTTAAGGGAATGGCATTCTGTACACGGGGATCGTGGGCATCAAATGTGATGATATTGTCCACACCCATGCGGACCAGTTCCTGGAGCGCAAGGGCGCAGTCTAAGGACTCACGGCCGGTACGCTTGTGCTGGCGGCTTTCATACAGGAACGGCATAATCACAGTAATACGGCGGGCTTTTCCGCCTACGGCTGCGATAATACGCTTCAGATCCTGAAAATGGTCATCAGGGGACATGTGGTTGGTCTGACCGGCAAGGGAGTAAGTAAGACTGTAGTTGCAGACATCTACCAGCAGATAAAGATCATCGCCGCGGACAGATTCAGAAATAACACCTTTGGCTTCACCGGAACCAAAACGCGGGTTTTTGGCTTCGATGATGTAGTTGTCTTTCTGATAGCCTTCGAAGGCGATGTTGGACTTGTGGGCGTGGTCGCGCTCTTCACGCCAGGTTACGAGAAAACGGTTGATTTTTTCACCCAGCTCCCGGCAGCTGGCCAGGGGAATGATCCCCAGGGGACCTACAGGGATGGTTTCCAGGTTACGTTCATCAGTTTGCATGTTCAATCCTCCGTATATATGGACATCAAATATCTTTTTCTTCTCTAGTTTACCATAAAATCTTTGAAGGTCAAGGCTTCCTATTTAATAACTTTTTTCGGATACGAATGTCGTCGCCGAAAAGCTTGCGCATTTTGTAGCCGCTGGAGATTCTGGAAAAGACCCGTTCTGAGTAAGTATCCCGGAATACATTCATGGCTAAGTTGGTGGAGATGATGGTGGATCTGCGGCGGAGCAGCCGTTCATTGATACACAGGAAAAGCTGTGATGCCACAAAGGAGTTGGTCAGCTCTGTCCCCAGGTCGTCAATGATCAGCAGGTCGCAGTCAAAAATATAGGAGTGCATCTGCTGAAGCTCTTCCAGATCATCCCCTCTGCCAAAGGTGGTTTTGGAAAACAGGTCAAACAGCTCAAACGCAGTGAAATAAATCACAGAATGAGCAGTGTCGATGAGTTCCTTTGCAATGCAGTGGCTTAAAAAGGTCTTTCCAACGCCGGTATCTCCATAGAAAAAGAAATTTTCAAAGGTATCCGGATCGTCAAAATGGGCAAGATAATCCCTGCATTCTGCCACCAGCCGCTTCATGGTTGTCAGGGCGCCAAGGCCGGTGGAAGAATTCTGAATCTTATCAGAGTAATATTCAAAAGAAAAGGTATTGAAGTTTTCAGTGTTTAAAATCTCCCGGATATTGGACTGGGTGTAGAGCAGGTCAATGACTGCCTGGCGGAAACAGTGGCATTTTTCACCGTCAATGTATCCGGTGTCTTTACAGTCCGGGCAGACATAGTGCATATCCAGATAATCTTCCGGATATCCGGCTTTCCGAAGGGCCTTTTTCCGGTCCGATGCCAGGGAAGCGATTTCTTCCTGAAGATTGGCAAGGGCAGAATCATCCCCGTCTAAGTAGCGTCTGGCTTTGGAAACGCTGAGAGAGGCGATTTTGGCGTCAATCTCATCCAGAACGGGAAGCGCCTGGCGTACCTGAGCTGTCCTGGCGTCTAAAGCCCGCTTATCATCTAACTGGCGGCGGTGATAAATCCGCATGATTTCGTCGTACTGTGTGTTTTTCAGTGCCACGTGGAAATCCTCCTGATCCATCCGATCAGCTGTTTAGCAGTTGCTTTTCCAGCTGGTCAAAATCATAGTCTCTCTGATGGAAATTGTTGAATTTGTTTGCAGAAACATTTTTGGGAGCAGCTGTTTTTTTTCTGCGTGCCCGCTCCGAATCCAGGGTAATGATGTCCTCCAGATGGTGGACGCCTTTTTTGCGCCAGTCCTTTAAAATCTTGTCCGTGTAAGGAAAGCTGGCTTCATGGGTCTGGGTAATGGTGCGGTTGCAGGCTTCTGTAATGATGGCAATATGAAATCCGTATTCATCCAGCCAGCGGTCGATGTATTCTTTTTCAGCAGCGGCAGGACCTCGGTTTTTGATGCCGTAGGCATTGAGTACGGAGTAATACTTCTTATTATAAAGGTTGGTGCTGTTTTTGGCTTCCTGTACAGTCTGAATGCCTTCTGCTGCCCATCCGAGGGCAACTTTCTCCATATAGTGGCTGCTCTTATTTCCTTTGGAGACGCAGTATTCCACCAAATATTCGATCAAATCTGCTGAAAAATGCAGAGTATCATAATAATAGAGAATGTTGGAAATCTCTGTAGGGGTGAGAGGGCGGCCGATGTACTGGGCGGCAATAAAAAGCAGCTGTTCGATGTCTTCCTGTTTTTTCAGCTCCACAATGCGGTCGGCAGTGAGGGGCTGTTTCTTAGGAGGTTCGGCAAAGGCAGCTGCAGTTTCGGAGGCAACGGTTTCTTCAGTGGAAGCTTCTGGAATGTCTGATAAGGTTTCCAGGACTTCCGATTCTTCGGTTTCTGAAAGCTCCGGTTCCAGAAATGCGATTTCCGTAATCTCTCCGGCACTGTCTGTGCCAAGGAAAAGAAGGCCCTGCTTTTCCCAGTAGGAAAGAGCACGAAGGACATCTTTTTCTGTGTGGTTGAAAGTATCTGCGATGGAACTCACAGAAAGGGGGCGTTCTCCCGCAGCGCTGCGCAGAAGATACAGATAGATCTTCACAAATTCGCCATTGGCTTCGGGCATATACTCATCAATAAATGTGTTATTTAAAATGGTAACGCCGGCAGAGGCCGGCTTTTTTAACTGAATATTTTTCATGGATTTCACCTGTGGAATGTTTTCCTGTAGCTTTTCCAAGTATAGCACAGTTCCCACAAAAAGAGAACAGGAAGTTTTTAACCAGAAAAGGGTGCAACAATCCACAAAATGGAATGTGGATAGTGTGGATAATGTGGATAAGTCTGTGGAGAACTTTAAAAGGGAACTTGCGGAAATACTGATAAAATGGCGAAAAATGGCGAATTATGTAGTTATGGAAAATAGAGTTATGTAAATCAGTTTTTCCACATAGGAATCCACAGGAAATTCTCTGATAATTGTGAATAAACATGTGGATAATGTGGATAAGTTTGGAAAAGGCCGGAAAGTAAAGGGATTTGGATGTGTATAACTGAGTTTATAAGATGCCAGAATCAAAAGCCGAAAACCATGATGTGCCTGCTCAGGAGTGGCTTTATGCTTCACAAAAAAAGCATTCCTCAGGCACGGAACTGTTATGCCAGAGAAATGCTTTCTGAAAGTTTCGAAGAAAATGTGAAAAGAAAAGGGGTTATTCGCCCAGAAGATGCTCCCCGATTTTGACTACATCACCGGCACCCATGGTGATCAGAACATCACCGGCCACGCAGTTTTCCAGAAGGTAGTTTTCGATGGCATCAAAGGAGGGGAAATAATGCGCGTCTGTTCCCAGAGCTTCTACTTTTTCACGGAGGGTATCGGAACTGATGCCCAGGCGGTCCGTTTCTCTGGCGGCATAGATGTCAGCCAGAACCACTTTATCAGCCAGGGACAGGGCTGCTGCAAAATCATCCATCAGAGCTTTGGTACGGGTATAGGTGTGAGGCTGGAACACGCACCAGAGGGTCTTATGTGGCATGTTCTGGGCTGCTGTCAGGGTAGCACGGATCTCTGTGGGATGATGTGCATAGTCGTCTACGATGGTGACGCCGCCGATCTCACCTTTTTTCTGGAAACGGCGGTCAGTTCCGCCAAAGGCTTCCAGGCCTTTTTCCATGGTTTCTACTGGAATATCAAGAAGGTCTGCCAGGGCCATGGCTGCAACGGCATTGTAGACATTGTGAATGCCGGGCACCCGCAGCGTTACCCGTCCTAAGGAAATGCCGTTTTTGCAGAAATCAAAGCTTGGATGGGCATTTTCATCGAAGGTGATATTTGCCGGACTGTAATCGCTGGCGGAAGAGGAACCATATGTAACGATTCTGCAGGGAAGGCCTTTTGTGATCTGGGTGTAATCCGGAATGTCGCTGTTGATGATCAGGGTGCCGTCTGCAGGAAGCTTTTTGGCAAACAGGCGGAAGGAATGGCGGATATCATCCAGATCCTTGAAGAAATCCAGATGGTCAGCGTCAATGTTGAGGATCACGCTGATCTTTGGGAAAAAGCTTAAAAAGCTGTTGGTGTATTCGCAGGCTTCTGTGATAAAGGTCTCATGGCCGCCCACACGGATATTTCCATGGATGGCCTGAAGGATGCCGCCTACAGAGATAGTGGGATCTTTCTTGGCTTCCAGAAGAATGTGGGAAGCCATGGAAGTGGTAGTGGTTTTTCCATGAGTGCCGGAAATGGCGATAGGCATCTGGTAATTGCGCATGATCTGTCCCAAAAGCTCTGCACGGGTCAGCATGGGAATGCCTTTTTCCACAGCAGCGGCATATTCCGGATTATCCGGATGGATAGCTGCGGTGTAGACCACCAGATCGGTACCATCCTGAATGTTGGACGCACGCTGGCCATAAAAGACGGAAGCACCCATGCGTTCCAGATGATCAGTAAGGGGGGATTCTTTTGCATCAGAACCGGTGATATGGAAGCACTGGTCAAGAAGAATCTCGGCCAGACCACTCATGCTGATGCCGCCAATGCCGATAAAATGAACGTGAAGTGGGGTTTTAAAATCTATTTCGTACATAATTGAAGTCTCCTTAAAATCTCTTTCTTTTCATTATAACCCCTTGTGGAAAAAATGGGAACCCCTATTCACCGGGGGAAATGGAAATTCTGCGTTTTTGAAGGACTGGACGTTCTGCACCATATCTGGAGGGTCACTAAGCCTTAAAACCACTCCTGTGCAGGCACATCGTGGTTTCAGGCTTTTGACCCTGGCATCATCATAGATTTTTTATAAATATTCAAAACAGGAAAAAATAGATAAAACATCTTGAAAAACAGTGGAATTGCTCTGCCAAAATATACAAAAATACGACAAAGCA
>CAJMON010000022.1 GCA_905214955.1 uncultured bacterium | reverse complement strand
GCGGCGCTTCACATACGCGCCAATGACACAGATCCTGGCCAGTGTTTTTTGAATTCTGCCTTCTTCCTTCTCCTTTAAAAGCTGATCAATCTGAAAAAGCTGCGGCGCTATTTCCTTCGCGACCTGATCATACAGCCGATTCTTCTCCTGGATATGCAGCTGCTTTTCCTGCAGTGCAAGCTCTGCTCTTAACAGTTCATTTGCACCGGATAGCTGACACCCTTTCTCTTCAAGTTCCTTTCGATACCGGTACAATCCGGTATAATCCTCTACCCAGAAGACGTAGCCATTTGTAATGGCTGCACAGCAGAAGCGGTATCCACTGATATCCATCGCCCCTTTTGCCACCCTTTTCCGCTCTTCCTCCCGCAGTAATCCTGCATTTTTGGAGGAAAAACAGACATGATACTCCGTATCTGTAATCTGTACTGCAACTGAAGAAGCATGAAACAGGCTCTTATAGCTGGAATTTGACCGGATCAGCCCGCACTGAATACAGCTCTCGATCAGCAGTACCGTAATCAGACAATTCACAGCTGCTATATCAAAAATAAGAATACGAAAAATATATGCAACTGACAAAGCAACCGCCCCGACAAGCACCAGAAACGGAAGCCACTGATACTGTCTGCGGGCCGGTATCCTGCACTTGATCAAAAGCCCTCCGACAAAGTAAAATCCCCACAACAAGCACCAGGCAAAAATGACAAAATATCCGATCTGGTATGTATACCGGTTCTGAAAGAAAACAATTCCATCCGGAAATCTAAATACCAGCTGATGCAGATCGTTTGTAAGAACAAGACCCATCAAGGATACCGCCGGAATATACCAGAGGCGTCTGCTTTTTCCCGGCCGATGTCGTTCAGATTGTCCAATATGTGGGAGCAGCATTCCACCCAGAAGCGGAATAAGCACCATTGGAATATAATAGGAATACCAGCAGTAACGGTTCATCTGGCTGTCATGCGCAAATAACATCCATTTTGAGGCACGGACAAACAGCCAGAAGCTGAGCATACACCCAATTGCCAGCAAATACCTGCGAACCGGCCTTTGTAAAATCCTAGACTGGATGGAAATCATCCAGCCGATCAGCAATCCAATATGAATCATATGGCGAAGCAGCTGAAGCCACACAGACCAGAAGCTATTGTACATACCGCGATCCAGCACCCGTAAGCCGCTTGCCACCAGAATCAGCACGATCGCCAGAAGATACCAGACCATCTGCGTCCGCACCGGAAGCTGTTTTTTTAATTTTCCATCCATATCTCCTGCCCCCCTGACCCACCGCTTAGTGCTTCGCGCACCTGAAGCGGGGGAATGCTTATTCTGCAGTAAAAGCAATATCTCTTCCATGTCATATTAACAGAATTCACCAGCGTTTTCAATTCCTATCCACCATAGGAAAAAGAATCGATATCTGCGCGGCACCCTTTATTTGCTAATAAACGCAAAACCCCCGGAACGCCCATAATCACAGGTTTTTCCGGGGATGACTGCAGAAGAAAAATAAATCTTATCTTTCATAGAAAAAATCCCCAGCAAGGCAGAAGGCTAATAAGCCTCGTCCTTGCGGGGATCCTTTCAATTAAATCTATTTTTTTCCTTTTAAAAAGCGGTGTCTCACATACCAGTACAGGTACTCTTCCCCTCTCTGATCCAGAATCCGAAGCAGTCCTTCCAGTTCTTTTTCTGTCTTCGGATGCATCATATAATGGGCTTTTCCTTTCAGGAAATACTCCAGAGGATCGTGGTCGGTGTAAGCATCTCCATTGTAAACCTTGGAAGCCGCAATGCGATCCATAAGCATCTCTGCCACATACTTTCTTGGCATCCGCATTCCTTCCATAGGATGTCCTGCACTGGAAACGCTGTAATCGATCCAATATTCAAAGTGGTGTTTGTTCCGTCCTTTGTGATGCAGCCAGGCAGCAGAATACCCCTTAATTTTCCTCTCTGCATTGTTGGGGCTCTGAAAACCCTGCCAGTAACGGCAGCCCACCAGGAATTCTGTGGGAGAATATTTGGACATGTCATGCATCAGACCCTGGCGGTACAGTCCCACCCGGAAACAGGCCTTCATCACCAGCATTTTGTGGGTAGTAATGGTTTTAAAGTGTTTGATCGGATGAACCCCCATGGTTCCGTTTCTCCTTTCCACAGATTGCCGGCCGGCCGATGAGAACCACAACCGTTCTTCCCGGAACTTCAAAGGATTTTTCTGTTTCCAGAAGCGTCTCTTCTCCTTCTTCTGCTACGCCTGCGTTTGTGTTCACTGCCTCATACCATTTCATTCCTTCCGGAAGATTGGGCAGGGCAAAGCTGTGGGCTTCGCTGTGAAGATTGTACGCTGCATACAGAAACTCATCCATATCCGCATACTGGCCGCAGTAGAGAATCCCTGCCTGGCGACTCTCTTTTTCAAAAGCTCCGTACCAGGCTCTGGAACCATGATAAGAAATATCCGGGTAGCCGCAGGAAAGGCTGTCCACACATTTCAGTTCTTCTTTTCCGTGAAGAATCGCATGCTTCTTTCTAAAAGCAATCAGATCTTTCACAAAATTCCAGAGGTTTTTATTCTTACGCAGGTCATTCCAGTCCAGCCAGGTCATTGGGCTGTCAATGCAGTATGGATTGTTATTTCCCTGCTGGGAATTTCCAAACTCATCCCCGGCAAGCAGCATGGGTGTCCCTGCTGCCAGCAAAAGCATGGCCATGGCATTTTTCATCTGACGCAGGCGTAAGGCGTTGACGGCTTTCTTTTTCACAGGGCCTTCCACGCCGCAGTTCCAGCTGTAATTTTCCGTGCAGCCATCCCTTCCCCCTTCTTTGTTAGCTTCGTTGTGGCGCTCATCGTAGGACACCAGATCTGCCAGGGTAAATCCGTCATGGCTGGTAATATAATTCACCACTCCACAGTCTTTCGGATTTCTGCGCATTCTCCAGATAAAATCGGTAAGCTGCCCTTCATCCCCTTTTAAAAACCGGCGGATGTTGTACTGAAATCCATCGTTGCATTCCCCAAGGATTCTGGACTTTTTTGCCAGCTGTTCCTTGGAAAACAGCTCCTCCATGGGAAAATACATGTGCAGCAGTTTGGTATCAGAAAGAGCTGGCTCTCTGGCTGCCGCTTTGGCAATCAGTGGATCGCCGATAATCTGAAACCCGTCCACATGGTACTGGATACTCCAAAAAATCAGACTAGATACTGCCAGACGCACGTCCATTCCAACTGGAAAATAAAACTCCATCAAAACTTCGATGTTTTTTTCATGGAGTGCTTTTACCATATCGCAGAACTCTCCTGCAGGATCTTTGGATGCCGCATAACTGCTCTTGGGTGCAAAATAATTTCCAGGCCCATATCCCCAGTAATTCAGCTTCCACTTGGGCTGTTTTTCCTCATAAGGACTGGCCTTTTCTTTTGCAACCATAATTTCGTCAAACTCATACGCCGGCATCAGCTTGATCTGATTGATGCCAAGCTTTGAAAAATACGCTGCCTTTTCCCGGATGCCTGCAAAGGTGCCTTTTTTCCGGACACCGGACCCTCTCTGCATAGTAAATCCCCGGACGTGGAGGCTGTACAATAAAGCCTCCTCATAGGGAATCCCCGGTTTTTGATCTTCTCCCCAGTCATAGGACTTGGAAAGGACCGCACACCGGATGGCATGTTCTTCTTCCACCGGCACGCCGAAGTTCTCCCGTCCTGTTATTTTTCTTGCACAGGGATCCACGGTTACTTTTCCGTCAATGAGAAAATTGTATTCATAATTGGAAATACGAAGCCCCTTGATGTTCATGGTATGTACCATACCCATCCGTCCATTTTCCGGGAAAGGCAAGGCAGATACCGGTACACTGCTTCCTTTTTCATAAAGCAGAAGGGACACTTGCGACTCTCTGCCGGCAGTCACGGCAGCAGCTGTCCATCCGCTTTCCTGCCAAACTCCCAGGCGTGCGCAGCTGCCTGCTGTGGTCTCAAATGATTTCATGTTGTCACGCACCTGTCCTTTCACGCTGAATTTGTTCTGCAAGTTCGTTTAAGTATTCCCAGCGTTCCATTTTTTCTTCCAGTTCTTTTTCAATGGCTTCCTTTTCTTCCATCAGTGCTTTCAGCTTGGGATAGTCGCTGGCACTTTTTTCCGTCTCTGTCTCAATGGCGGACAGGCGGCTCTCCAGCTTTTCAATCTCATCATCAATCACTGCATATTCCCGCTCTTCTTTATAGGAAAACCGAAGCTTTCGCTCCCTGGGTTTGACCGTTTTTTCGCTTTTCTCTATCTTTTCTGCCTTGAAAAGTTCTTTTCCAAGACCTGCCTGTTTTTCATCCAGGCCCGCTGCCAGGCGGTAATCCGAATATCCGCCCTCATACTGACGGATCTTTCCGCCCTCTTCAAAGGCAAAAATCCTTCTTACAATCCGGTCCAGAAAATACCGGTCATGGGAAACTGTCACCACAATTCCGTCAAAGTTATCCAGATAATCTTCCAAAATAGTCAGGGTCTTAATATCCAGGTCATTGGTAGGCTCGTCTAATACCAGCACATTGGGCGCTGTCATGAGGATTTTCAGAAGAAACAGTCTCCGTTTCTCTCCTCCGGAAAGCTTGCCGATGGGATTCCACTGCATGGGCCCGTCAAACAGGAACCGCTCCAGCATAGCGGAAGCCGTAATCACCCCTTCTGTAGTAGTCACATACTCTCCTGCTTCCTTGATATAATCAATGACCTTCATGGAATCATCCAGCTCCTCTCCCTCCTGGGAAAAATAGCCGATCTTCACAGTAGGCCCCCACTCCATGGTTCCCTCATCCGGCTCCAAATTTCCGGTAAGGATCTTTAATAAGGTAGATTTTCCGCAGCCGTTTGGCCCGGTAATTCCGATCCGGTCTCCTTTCAGGAAAATATAGGAATAGTCCGAAAACAGCACCCGGCTTCCGTAGGATTTGGAAAGATGGGAAGCTTCAATGGTCTTTTTTCCCATCCGGGTTGACACCGAGGTCATGGAAATGCTGGTCTCTTCCTTGGGTCCTGTCACCTGCTGCATCTGCTCTATCCGGTCAATGTGGGCTTTTTGCTTGGTGGAACGGGCTCTGGCGCCTCTGGAAAGCCATTCCAGCTCTTTCCTGAGAACACTCTGACGTTTCCGCTCCGCAGCCACTGCCAGATCCTGTCTGGCTTCTTTTAAACGGATAAATTCGGAATAACTTCCCGGATAATTGTAGATTTTTCCGTCATCCAGCTCTGCGATGCGGTTGGACACCCGGTCCAGAAAATACCGGTCATGGGTTACCATCACAAGCGCGCCCTTATAACCGATGAGATAGTCTTCCAGCCACTGGGACATTTCTCCGTCTAAGTGGTTGGTGGGTTCATCCAAAAGAAGAAGCTCTGACTTCTGCAGGAGCACTTTCACCAGGGCAGCCCTCTTTTTCTGGCCCCCGGAAAGTTCTTTTACCGACTGAGAAAAATCCGTAATGTCAAGCTTTAACAGCATGGCCTTCGCCTGGCTTTCCATTCCCCAGGTATCCAAGGAATCCTGGTTTCCTGCCATCACCGCTTCCAGCACAGTACTTTCCTCCGGAAGATCCGGTTTCTGGGGAAGATAGCGGATTACTACATTTCTTCCTTTAGTCACTGTTCCTTCATCCGGCTCTTCCAGGCCTGCAATCACCCGAAGGAGGGTGCTCTTTCCGGTTCCATTGACACCGATGATTCCGATTTTTTCTCCTTCATTTACCGAAAAATCGGTGTGGTCAAATACCCGGCGTTCTGTAAATACTTTCGTAAGGTTTTCCATTGTCAGAAGGTTCATAAGTCTATCCTCAATTCTACCGGGCAGTGATCTGAGCCCAGAATTTCTGTATGAATGCCGGCATCCATAAGCCGGTCTTTTAAGCTGTCCGATACGCAGAAATAGTCGATACGCCATCCTGCGTTCTTCTCTCTTGCCTTAAACCGATAAGACCACCAGGAATAGATCCCCTCCCTGGCAGGATAAAAATACCGGAATGTATCGACAAAGCCCTGTTCCAGAAGCTCGGTAAATTTCTGGCGTTCTTCATCGGTAAATCCGGCGTTTTTCCGGTTGGTTTTCGGATTTTTCAGGTCGATCTCCTGATGCGCCACATTCAGATCTCCACAGAAAATGACCGGTTTTGTCTTCTCTAAGCCCTTTAGATATGCAAGAAATGCACTCTCCCACTCCATGCGGTAAGGCAGTCTTGCCAGTTCATTCTGAGAATTTGGGGTATACACAGTCACCATCCAGAAATTCTCATATTCCAGGGTGATCACTCGTCCCTCATGGTCATGTTCTTCCATGCCTATGCCGTAAGACACCTGCAAGGGTTCCTTTTTGGTAAAAATGGCAGTGCCGGAATATCCTTTCTTTTCTGCATAATTCCAATACTGGAAATATCCAGGAAGTTCAAGAGATACCTGTCCTTCCTGCAGCTTTGTCTCCTGAATACAGAAAATATCTGCGTCTGTTTCATGAAAGAAGTCCAGAAATCCCTTCTGGAGACATGCCCGGATGCCATTTACATTCCAGGAAATCAATTTCATAGTTTTCCACTCCTTGTTCAAGCCTATCCCCATTATAGAAGAATTTTCAGGATTTGTACAGGTATTTGTAAAAAAGCTTGCATTTCCATACGGCATCTGTTAAAGTGGGTATCAGCACACAAAAAGCAAAATGAATACAATAAAGTGAGGTATTACACATGAGCGATTTCGAAAAAGATATCATGGAATGTTCCGGAGACTGCAGCTGCTGCGGCAGTGAATGTGGTGAAGACGGAGACGGTCCCGCTACTGTTACCCTGACCTTAGATGACGGCACTGTACAGGAGTGCGTGATCCTGACCATTTTCCAGGCCGGCGACAAAAATTACATCGCCCTGCTTCCTCTGGATGAGAATGGGGAGAATGAAGACGGCGAAGTTTACCTGTACCGTTTCGAAGAAGTAGACGGACAGCCTTCTCTTTCCAACATCGAAAGCGACGACGAGTACGAAGCTGCTGCTGACGCATTTGACGAGTTCATGGACAATCAGGAATTCGACCAGATGGTTGGCGAGGACAACGTAGAAGAATAAGAAAAACAGAGCTGCAGTGCCTTCTACCGCCGCAGCTCTTCGATAAAGCGGGAGACCTCCACAGGTTTCCCGTATTTTTCTTTTACATAATATAAGTGAAGCCGTTCTTTCGCCCGGGTCATTCCCACATAAAACATCCGGCGCTCTTCCTGGACATCCACATCCAATACTGCCTTCCGGTGAGGGATACTTCCCTCATTCACATCCAGAATAAACACAATGGGAAATTCCAGTCCCTTAGAGCTGTGAAGGGTGGTAAAAATCACCGCATCTTCCCAGCCTTTCTGCTGTTTTGCCTGCTCCTGGAGGGCTTTTGCATAGTCATCCATATGCTGAAACCAGGCTTCATAGGTCTGAAAATTCTTAGCTGCTTCCTGAAGTTCATTTAAAACCTCATACAGTTCTTCCGGGCGGATCTTCCGAAACAGAGCATATTCATTCAGGTATTCCTCATACCCGATTCCATGGCGGATATAATTGATGGCTGCATAAGGCGTCATCTTTTTTAAACTTAACAAATCGTTTTCCAGCTTATCGATCCGGTCCTGCATCCATTCTTTCTCTTCATAAAACATCCGCAGTTCTTCAAAGGAAATCTTTGGCGCATCCGCCGCTTCCCGGCTGATATACCGTTTTGGCCGGTTCATAATCTGCAGAAATTCTCTACGGTCCCGGTTTCCCATAGCCATCTTAATATAGGAAATGATGTTTCGGGTAATCCAGTGGTCATAGATGTTGGGCATAGTGTCCCGCATTTGAAAGGGAATGTTGTATTCCATAAACTTTTCCACTGCCAGTCTTCCCGCCGTGTTGGTACGGAACAGCACCGCAATGTCTTGCCACCGGTATCCTTCCCGGATATAATCCTGGATTTTCTTAATCAGGTACAGATTCTCCTGGCCAGGGCCTGCAAATCCATGAATCACAATTCTTTCTCCGGCTTCCCGGACCCCGTGAATGGTTTTCTGATACCGATCTTCGTTGCAGGCAATGACTTTTCCGGCTGCCCGGATGATATTCTCCACGGAACGGAAATTTTCTTCCAGCAGAATGATTTTCGCATCCGGATAATCCTTCCGGAAATTCAGCATGATCTCCGGCCTGGCTCCCCGGAACCGATAAATGGACTGGTCATCGTCGCCCACAATAAACAGGTTGTTTTCCGGTCTGGCCAGCATCCGCACAATCTCGTACTGAATCTGGTTGATGTCCTGAAACTCATCAATGAGAATGTAACGGAAACGTTTCTGCCATCCTGCCAGGATATCCGGCCGCTCACTCAAAAGCTCGTGGCAGTACACCAGCATATCATCAAAATCCAGCAGGCCAGCCCGCTCCAGTTTCTCCTGATATCCCAGGTAAATCTTCCGGAATACGCCTTCCGAACAGTTTTTCGAATAATAGTTTTCCAGGGCAATCCGGTCATTTTTCACCATGCTGATTTCTGCCGTGATGCCAGAAATAAAATCTCCCTCATCCTCAATCTCCAGATCCATTTTGGAAATAATTTCTTTCAGGAACTGATATTTCTGTTCCTCCTTTAAAATATTTGCGGCAGTGTAATGGTAAGCCTGGCGGAGAATCCAGAAGAATACAGAATGAAAGGTTCCAAAAGTCACCGGAACCCGTTTTTCTCCCATGGCACGCCCAAAACGCTCCTGCATTTCCACTGCAGCAGCTTTGGTAAAGGTGATCACCAGAATTTCCATAGGATTGATTCCATAGTGTTCCACCAGATATTTTGTTCGGTTTGTAATGACGGTGGTTTTTCCGGAGCCGGGCCCTGCCAGGCACAGGCAGGGTCCTTCCCGGTGAGCGACTGCTCTTGACTGCGTTTCTGTAAGATGTTTCAGAATTTGATCACTCATGCTTCCTTGCTTAACTTTTCAATGGCTGCCTGGATGCGGGCGATGGATTCTTCTTTTCCAAGAACTTCCATAATCTCAGTTGCACCAGCCGGTGTCATCTGTTTTCCGGATACTGCGGTACGTACCGGCCACATCACATAACCGTTTTTGCATCCTTTTTCTGCCACAAAATCCACCAGCAGCTGATACAGGGCATCGTTGCTGTAGTCTTCCTGGGCTTCCAGCTTCGGCAGAATCTCCTTTAAAACTTCCAGAGAAGACTCTTTGGTGGTCTTCATCTTTTTATGACAGTACATGTCTGCATCATACTCCGGAACTGCCTCAAAGAAATCAACGAGAGCCGGGATATCCGGGAACACTTCGATTCTGGTCTTCACCATCTCTGCGATCTTCTTCAGATCTACATCTCTGTGAATGGTATCCTGAAGATACGGAAGGGCTCTCTCATAGAATTTGTCAAAGTCCATGGCTTTGATATACTCACCGTTCATCCATTTCAGCTTTCCGATATCAAAGACAGCCGGAGATTTGCTGATATGATGATAATCAAAAGCTTTTACCAGTTCCGGAAGGGAGAAGATTTCCCGGTTGTCTTCCGGGCACCATCCAAGAAGGGCTACGTAGTTCACCACTGCTTCTGTGACAAATCCCTGGTCAATCAGGTCCTCATAGGAAGAATGACCGCAGCGCTTGCTTAATTTCTTGTGGTTCTCATCGGTAATCAGCGGGCAGTGTACATATACCGGCACATCCCAGCCAAAGGCTGCATACAGGCGATTGTACTTGGGTGCAGAGGAAAGGTACTCATTTCCTCTGACCACATGGGTAATGCCCATCAGGTGGTCATCTACCACGTTTGCAAAGTTGTAAGTAGGATACCCATCCGATTTAATCAGGATCATATCGTCCAGCTCCGCATTGGGTACTTCAATAACACCGTAGATCTCATCCTCAAAGCTGGTGGTTCCCTCGGTCGGCATATTCTGGCGGATTACAAAGGGCTTTCCGGCTGCTAAGTTGGCTTCCACCTCTTCTTTGGAAAGATGGAGGCAGTGTTTGTCGTAGACAACAATCTCTTTTCCAGCTACTTCCTGTTTTAAGGACTCCAGACGCTCCTTGTCGCAGAAACAGTAATAAGCCTCTCCTTTTTCTACCAGTTCTTTTGCATATTTCATGTAAATGCCCTGGGCCTGGCGCTCACTCTGTACATAGGGACCAACGCCGCCATCTTTGTCCGGGCCTTCATCGTGTACCAGTCCGGTTTCTTTCAGGGTATGATAAATAATGTCCAGCGCGCCTTCTACAAAACGCTCCTGGTCGGTATCTTCAATACGCAGCAGAAAATCTCCGTCTGCATGTTTTGCGATCAGATAGGCATACAGTGCAGTTCTTAAATTGCCCACGTGCATTCTTCCTGTCGGACTGGGGGCAAAACGAGTTCTTACCTTGCTCATAGTTACTCTCCTTTTTTCGTCAATCTCACATCATTATATACCGAAAAACTAATTTTGTACAGTGCCGTAAAATCAAAATTAGTTCGCTGAACCAATTTTGATATGCCTGGCAAAAAACAGGAGCCTATTATTCCATAAGCTCCTGCATAATTTCTGATACATGTTCGATTTTTTCGGCCCGCCAGGCATTGCTTCCGCAAAACAGCAGCCCTTCTTTTACATTGCCTTTGACCGCTGCAATCAGGGCTCTGGTGATGCAGTAGGGTGCTGTTTTTGGATTGCAGTGTTCCAGGCAGTGCAGGCACTTCTGATGGATACCAGGATGATTTGCGGTTTCTTCCAGAAATGCATTGTGAATCGCTCTTCCCGGCATTCCCACCGGACTTTTTACCAGTTCAATGTCTTCTTTTCTAGCATGTAAGTATGTCTCCTTGTAAGCGTCCGCTGCATCACATTCATAGGTGGTCACAAAACGGGTCCCCAGCTGAACAGCATCTGCTCCCAGTTTCCAGGCTTCCTCCACATCTTTTTTTTCATAGATGCCTCCCGCAAGAGCTACAGGAATGTCTTTCCCATGCGTATTTCCATGTTCTTTTACCAGACGGATCAGTGACCGGACTTCTTCCCGGTAACGCTCTTTGGTAAACTCTTCCAGCTGTTCTTCGGTAAATCCCAGATGTCCTCCCGCTTCCGGTCCTTCTACCACTACCAGATCCGGCAGCCTGTGGTACTTCCGCTCCCACAGCCGTAGGATCACACTGGCAGATTTCACTGTCGAGACAATGGGTGCAATTTTTGTTTTGCTTTTTTCTGTGAGCGCCGGGAGGTCCACAGGAAGCCCTGCCCCGGAAATAATCAGGTCAATGCCTGCTTCCACGGCAGTTTTTACATAGGAGGCATATTCTTTGGTGGCAACCATGATATTAACCCCCAGCATTCCCCCCCTGGCAATCTGCCTTGCCTTCTGAATCTCTATTTTTAAGGCCCGTAAGTTTGCCTCCAGCGTATTGGTTTCAAAATCCGGTTCCCGAAATCCGATCTGTGCAGAAGAAATCACACCTACACCGCCGCAGGCAGAAACCGCACCGGCAAGGCTGGAAAGACTGACTCCCACTCCCATGCCGCCCTGGAGAATGGGCACTTTTACCAACTGGTCTCCGATCTGCAGTTCTCTCTTTTTCATTTCTTAATACCTCCGGAATCTTTCATACCGCCTCTTTACCAGTTCCTCCCCGGTAAGCGCTCCTGCTGTTTGTAAGAAAATCAGAATTCTCTCCCGCATCTGTTCTGCCACCTCTGGCAGCAGTTTTTCATCTGCCGGCCATGCCTCCGGAATCACCCAGTCGATGATACCAAGCGCTTTCAGATCTTCTGCCGTAATCTTCATCACTTCCGAAGCTTCCTCTGCCCGTTTGGCATCTTTCCACAAAATGGCAGCAAACCCTTCCGGGGAAAGAATAGAATAGGTTGCATTTTCCATCATCCACACTTCATTGGCCACGGCAAGACCCAAAGCTCCGCCGCTGCCTCCTTCCCCAATGAGAATGGCAAGTACCGGCACCTGCAGGTCTGACATTTCCGCTAAGTTTCTGGCAATGGCTTCTCCCTGGCCTCGTTCCTCTGCCCCGATGCCGCAGGCTGCTCCCGGCGTATCCACAAAGCAGATTACCGGCCGATGAAACTTTTCCGCCTGTTTCATCAGGCGCAGGGCTTTTCGATAGCCTTCCGGAGATGCCATGCCAAAGTTTCTGGAAACATTCTCTTTGGTGCTGCTTCCTTTCTGCTGTCCAATCACCGTCACCGGATGTCCGTGAAGAAGTGCAATGCCTCCGGCCACTGCCTGGTCATCTCCAAAGGCCCGGTCTCCGTGAAGTTCCACAAATTCATCAAAAATCTCACGAATATAATCCAGGCTGGTTGGACGTTCCGCTTTTCTGGAACGCTTCACCCGCTCCCAGGCAGAAACCGGATTTTCTTCAACAATCTTCTCTTTGACCGTTTTCTGGAAAACCTGGGCTTCTTTTTCCCAGCATGGATACGCTTCTTCCTTTCGGTGCATCCGAAGAAGCTTTCCAATCTGTTCTTTCATGCCTTCTCTTGGCAAAATGCCGTCCAGAATTCCTTTTTCCTGGAGAAATTCTGCCCTCTGAAAGCCTTCCGGCAGCTTCTGCCCTACAGTCTGGGCAATGACTCTGGGGCCTGCAAATCCAATAAGCGCCCCAGGCTCTGCTAAAAGCATGTCACCTAACATGGCAAAACTTGCAGTCACCCCTCCAGTGGTGGGATCCGTCAGTACAGTAAGATAAAACAGGCCTGCCTTGGAATGCCGTTTCACTGCCGCTGCTGTTTTTGCCATCTGCATCAGGGAAACAATTCCTTCCTGCATTCTGGCTCCTCCGGAGCAGCAGAACAAAACCACGGGAAGCCCCAGCTTTTCTGCCTTTTCAAAGGCCTGGGTAATCCGTTCTCCTACCACATAGCCCATGCTCCCCATGAGAAATCTGGCATCGCACACCCCAAGCACGGTTTCCTCTCCGCAGATGGTGGCCCTTCCAATGAGCACTGCCTCAGAAAGCTTGGTTTTCTCCTGCAGGGCGGCAAGTTTCTGGGGATATTCTGGAAAGGAAAGAGGATCTTTCTCCTCAATATCACTTCCCCACTCCTCAAAGCTTCCCGGATCTGCCAGAAGCCGGATGCGCCTTCTGGCACCAATCCGGAAATATCCTCCGCATTTTGGGCAGACGGAATGATTTTCTAACACATCCGGCTTATAGACCATTTTCTGACAGACGGGACATTTGACCCAGAGTCCCTCCGGAACAGAGGGTTTTTGTTCTTTTTCACTATTCCCCTCATGTCTTTTCTGTATGGTCTTTTTAAACATTTCCTTTAAAATCGCCATCTGGCCCTCCTTTGCTGCAGCATAGACTTCCGGTTACCGGCAGCAGCTGTAATGAGTTTCCAAAAATCCAGTATCAAAGATTCCATTTCGAAAATCTGCATTGCCTAACAGCTCATACTGAAAATCCAGGTTGGTGGTGACACCCTCTAAAATCAGTTCCCCCAGGGTGCTGCGCATTTTGTCAATGGCTCCCTCCCTGGTTTTGTCGTGGACAATGATCTTTGCCAGCATGGAATCGTAAAAAGGCAGCACCTCACTTCCACTGTACACGGCGGTGTCAATGCGCACTCCAAATCCTCCCGGCAGATGGACTCCTCCCAGCTTTCCAGGACAGGGGCAGAAATTTTTTGCGGGATCTTCTGCATTGATCCGGCATTCCAGGGCATATCCCTGAAGCACCACGTCCTCCTGGCGGATACTTAAGGGATTTCCAGCTGCAATGGAAATCTGTTCTTTTACCAGATCCACACCGCACACCATCTCTGTTACCGGATGCTCCACCTGAATTCTGGTATTCATCTCGCAGAAATAAAAGTGTCCCTCATGATCCAGAAGAAATTCTACTGTCCCGGCATTTTCATATCCGGCCGCTTTCGCTGCCTTTACTGCTTCCTCTCCCATTTGCCTGCGAAGGGTAGTGGATAAAGATACACAGGGGGACTCCTCAATCATTTTCTGATGATGCCTTTGAATGGAGCAGTCCCGTTCCCCTAACTGGACCACATTTCCATACCGGTCAGCCAGAATTTGGAATTCAATGTGTTTGGGATGTTCCACAAATTTTTCCAGATACATGGAATCGTCCCCGAAGCCTTTTACGGATTCCAACTGTGCCATGCGGAAATTTTCCTCAAAGTCTGCTTCCCCATAAGAAACCCGCATTCCTTTTCCCCCGCCGCCAAGAGCTGCCTTGATCATCACCGGAAAGCCGATCTTTCTGGCCTCTTCCAACGCTTTCTCTGCCGTATGGACGGCTTCTTTGGTTCCTGGGACAATGGGTACTCCTGCCTGTTCCATTAAAGCTCTTGCCTGTGATTTGTTTCCCATTTCATCCATGGTTTCTGGAGAAGGACCAATAAACACAATACCGCATTTTTCGCACATTCTGGCAAATTTGCTGTTTTCTGACAAGAAACCGAAACCCGGATGGATGGCCTGAGCGCCGCTTGTCACAGCCGCACTTAAAATGCTTTCCATATTTAAGTAGGAAGCACTGCTTTGTGCAGGGCCGATACACACGGCCTCATCTGCCAGCTGGGTATGCAGAGCTTCTTTTTCCGCTTTGGAGTACACCGCAACGGTCTTAATCCCCATTTCCCGGCAGGCCCGGATGATCCGCACGGCAATCTCTCCCCGGTTTGCAATCAGTATTTTCTGAAACATGGTATTCTCCTTATCCAATGGCAAAGGTCAGCTCTGCTGTCACCGCTATCTTTCCATCCACCGTAGCCGTAGCTTTTCCAACTCCAAGGGGCCCTTTCTGGCGGATCATTTCCACTTCCAGCATCAGCACATCTCCCGGCACCACTTTTTTGCGGAACCTGCAATGTTCAATGCCTCCAAAATAAACCAGCTTTCCTTTAAATTCCGGGCAGGACAGCATCACAGCCGCTCCCACCTGGGCTAAGGCTTCCACAATCAGCACTCCCGGCATCACCGGTTCTCCTGGAAAATGGCCTGCAAAATAGGGTTCATTATAGCTGACACATTTTTTCCCGACAGCCCGTTTTCCTGGCTCCAATTCTTCTAAGGTGTCAATCAAAAGCATGGGCTGTCTGTGTGGTAAAATTTCCAAAAGTTCTTTGGTTGTATAAACAGACATGGCTTCCTCCTAGCGGATCACAAACAGCGGCTGTCCATATTCTACCATCTGTTCGTTCTTTACCAGAACAGCTTCCACCGTTCCGTCATAATCACTTTCTACTTCATTCATCAGTTTCATGGCCTCAATGATTCCCAGAACCTGACCTTTTTTCACCTGGTCTCCTACTTTCACAAAGGGCTCTCCCTCTGGAGAGGGACCGGCATAAAAAGTTCCTACAAGAGGGGCCTCCACCTGGTTTCCCATAGGAGCTGCTTCTTTTTCCAGTGCGGATTCTTCTTCCAGAACACTGCTTTTTCCAGAACTTGCCTGTTCCACGCTTAAGGGAATCCCAGGTCCTTTTTTTAGAGAAAGGCTTCCTTCCGGCGTCTCCAGACAAAATTCTGTGATCTTGGATGCGGAAACCTTGTCAATCATCTGCAGAATCTGTTCTACGTTCATCAGGCTTCCTCCCTGTATTTTTTCACCAGAATACTGGCATTGTGTCCCCCAAAGCCCAGCGAGTTGCTGATGGCGTATTCCACCGGGAAGGAAATGCCCTCTCCTTTTACGTAATTCAAATCCATTTCCGGCTCGCTTTCTTCAAAACCAACCGTGGGATGAATCCAGCCTTCCTGGATTTCTTTTACACAGGTAATGCACTCAATGGCACCTGCCGCTCCTAACATATGGCCCACAATGGATTTGGTGGAATTCACATACATGTTTTTTGCATGTTCTCCAAACAGCTTTTTGATGGCTCTGGTTTCAAACAAATCATTGTGGTGGGTGCTGGTGCCGTGGGCATTCACATAGAAGACTTCTTCCTTGGAAATGCCTGCTTCTTTGATGGCATCTGCCATGGCTCTGGCAGCCCCTTCTCCGTCCTCTGCTGGAGAGGTGATGTGATAGGCATCGCTGGTAGCTCCATAACCTGCCACTTCTGCCAGGATCTTTGCTCCCCGTTTTTTTGCATGTTCCAGTTCTTCCAGAATCAGTACGGCTGCTCCCTCGCCCATGGTAAAGCCGCTGCGGTCTTTGTCAAAGGGAATGGAGCATCGTTTCACATCGGTGCTGGAGGTTAATGCTGTCAAAGCGGAAAATCCGGCAACCCCTAAGGGGCAGATGGCGCTCTCGGTTCCCCCTGCCACCATCACGTCAGCATCTGCACACTGAATGGTGCGGAATGCCTCTCCGATGGAGTGGGTTCCCGATGCACAGGCTGTTACCACATTGATGCTTTTTCCTTTTAATCCAAATGCAATGGAAACATTTCCTCCTGCCATGTTGGAGATCATCAAAGGAACCAGAAGGGGATTGACCCTGGACGGCCCTTTGGTGAGAATTCTTTCGTATTCCCGCTCCACAGCCTGAAGGCTTCCGATGCCGGAGCCTACGGAAACGCCGATCCGGTAAGGATCTTCTTTCTCCATGGAAAGTCCGGAATCTTCCAGGGCTTCCTTTGCCGCTGCCACTGCATACTGGCTGAAGGCTTCCATTCTTCTGGCCGCTTTTTTATCCATAAAATCTTCCGGCTGAAAATCTTTCAGCTCTGCCGCCAGCTTCACTTTATAGTCAGATGTATCAAACTTGGTAATGGGGCCAAACCCGGTTCTTTTTGCTTTTACACTGTCCCAGAAATCTGCCACATTCAGTCCCACCGGAGTAACTGCACCCATTCCTGTAATTACCACTCGTCTCATGTATTTTTTCCTCCGTCAAACCATTCCGCCGTCTACGCACAGCACCTGTCCGGTAATATAACCGGCTTCTTCTGATGCCAGAAATGCTGCCGCTGCCGCCACATCCTCTGGTTTTCCAAAATGTCCTAAGGGAATCTGCGCCTGAATATTCTGCTGTACGCTTTCTGACAGAACGGCTGTCATATCTGTCTCAATAAATCCCGGAGCAATGGCATTGACCGTAATGCCTCTGCTGCCAAGCTCTTTTGCCATGGTTTTGGTCAGTCCAATGATGCCCGCCTTTGCAGCTGCATAATTGGCCTGTCCTGGATTTCCCATAACACCGGATACGGAAGAAATGTTGATGATTCTTCCGCTTCTCTGCCGGATCATCTGGCGGCTTGCATGGCGGATGGTATGGAAGGTTCCTTTTAAATTGGTATCCACTACCTTGTCAAAATCCTCTTCTGACATTTTTAAAATCAGACCGTCTTTGGTAATCCCGGCGTTGTTTACCAGAATATCCAGGCGTCCATATTTGGAAACGATGGTTTTCATCATGGTTTCCACTGCCTGAAAATCTGACACATCGCAGGGGTACGCTTCTGCCTCCTGGCCCATTTCCCGGATCTTCTGCACAGTCTCTTCTGCCTGCTCCTTGGAACCCCGGTAATTGACAATCACCAATACGCCCATCTTAGCCAGCGCAAGGGCAATGGCTCTTCCAATTCCTTTTCCTGCTCCTGTCACCAGGGCTGTTTTTTTCTCTAACATCCGGCTTCCTCCTTTATGATCGGCAGCGCTGCCGTAAGGTCTGCCGGGGTTTCTATATGAATTCCGTTTGCTTTCGGATCAATTTTCTTTAAGAAATTGGTGAGGGTTTTTCCAGGACCGATCTCCACAAACAGGGTCACGCCATCTGCGAGAAGACGCTCTACACCCTGGCGCCACAGCACCGGAGAACTCACCTGGCGCACCAGGATATCTTTCACCTGTTCTTTTTTCGTCACATAATCACCTGTCACATTGGTGATATAGGGGATCTGAATATCCCCGATCTCAATAGGGGCTAAAATCTCTTCCAGCTGTCTGGATGCCTTTTCCATCAGTGCACTGTGGAAAGGCCCGCTGACTTTTAGGGGCAGGACTCTTCTGGCCCCTGCTTTTTTCAGTTCCTCTGAGGCTGCCTGGACCGCGCTTTCTTCCCCTGTAATCACAATCTGTCCCGGGCAGTTATCATTTGCCACAGAGACAATGCCTTTGGTTTCTTTACAGATGTTTCGGATGACTTCCCCTTCCAGGCCAAGAACTGCCGCCATGGCTCCCCCATGGGGCATGGCTTCCTGCATGAACTTTCCCCGGTTTTTTACAATCCAGAAGGCATCTTCCTCTTTTAAAACACCAGAAGCGATGAGGGCCGCATACTCTCCCAGGCTCAACCCTGCATTTGCCGAAGAAGAAATCCCCTCCTCTTTTAAGACTGCAAGGATGCCTGCAGACACTGCCAGTAAAGCGGTCTGGGTATATTCCGTAATGTGGATCTTTTCCGGCTCCTCAAAACACAGGGCTTTCACATCCATTCCCGCAGCTTTGGAAGCTTTCTCAAAAACGGCTCGGAATACCGGATAGGTTTCATAAAAATCTTTTCCCATTCCCTGATACTGGGCGCCCTGCCCTGGAAATACAAATGCTGTTTTTCCCATATTATCCTCTCACCTTCAGAAGTCTCTCGGCTTCTTCCATGATTTCATCAATGATTTCTCGACAGGTCTGTCCCTGTTTGTTCAGCATTCCTGCAATCTGTCCGGCCATGACGGTTCCGTGTACCACGTCCCCTTCCTGAACCGCTTTTCTAAGAGAGCCAAGGGTCAGCTTTTCCAGTTCTTCAAAAGAAGCGCCCTCCTGCTCCAGTTTTTTGTATTCTCTTGTCATCTGGTTGCGCAGACATCGCACCGGATGGCCAGTGGTCATTCCTGTCACTTCGGAATCGATGTCTCTTGCTTTCAAAATCCGTTCCTTATAATTTTCATGGACAATGGATTCTTTCGCCGTCACGAAACGGGTACCCATCTGCACTGCCTCAGCGCCAAGCATGTACGCTGCTGCAAATCCTCTTCCGTCTCCGATGCCCCCTGCTGCAATCACCGGAATGGAAACCGCATCCACCACCTGAGGCACCAGTGTCATAGTGGTCTGGGAACCAATATGTCCGCCAGACTCCATGCCTTCTGCCACCACAGCATCGGCACCGTATTTTTCCATTCGTTTTGCAAGGGCAACGCTTGCCACCACTGGAATAACTTTAACACCGGCTGACTTCCACAGATCCATGTATTTTTCCGGATTTCCGGCACCTGTGGTAACCACCGGCACCTTTTCTTCTACGATAACTTTGGCAACCTCTTCACTATACGGACTTAACAGCATGACATTGACCCCAAAGGGCTTATCTGTCCGCTCCCGCACTTCCCTGATATAAGTACGGATCACCTCCGCCGGAGCACTGGCTGCCCCAATGAGTCCCAAACCGCCTGCTTCAGACACGGCAGCTGCCAGATGGGATTCTGCTACCCATGCCATTCCTCCCTGAATAATGGGACATGCAATGCCAAGCATTTCTGTAATTCTTGTCTTCATCTGTCTCTCCTGTTCTGCCTGCCTTACGCAGTACCTTAGGCTGCTTTCTATCTTATGCCTCTACGCCTTTGCTCTTTAAGTAGTCCATAACAGCTCCTACAGTGGTCAGTCCTTCCAGATCCTCTGAAGGGATTTCTACATTATAATTGTCTTCCAGTGCCATCACAAGTTCAAATAAATCCAGGGAATCTGCTCCCAAATCTTCTTTAAAAGAAGTCAGCTCTGTAATACCCTCTGCCTCACAACTTAACTGTTCTGCGATGATCGTTTTCATTTTCTCTAACATAAATTTCGTCTCCTTTTTTTCTTACTATTTCGTGCTCCCGCACGTGAAGTTTTGAAATGTTTTCTTTGCTTTAATATTTTCCATTTCAGATATTTTGTATTTCAAATGTTTTGACTTTCAAAGTATATCGCAAGAGTTCTTTTTTGTCAAGCATAAAAAAAGCAGCCATTTCGTAGAAACTGGTTTCTACAAAATAACTGCTCTGTTTATGCGGCTCACCCGCCTGTCTCTTCCCGCTCTTCCTTAAAGCGAATCTGCCTGGAAACGGACAAGGCCAGCGTAATCTCGGACATTAGAAATACCACGGCTGTTCCTCCATAACTGACAAAGGGAAGTGTCACGCCTGTGGTTGGAATCACATTTAACACAACCATAATATTTAGCATAGCCTGCAGGGCAATGTGTGCAAAAATTCCGGTGACAATCAAGGAACCTAATAAATCCGGTGCATTCTGTGCAATAAACAGCAGGCGGTAGAGAAGGAACACAAACATCAGTGTCAGCATAGCTGCGCCAAAAACCCCCAGCTCCTCGCAGATAATGGCAAAAATCATATCATTCTGGGCTTCCGGAAGCGCAGAAAGCTTCTGGGTGCTGTTGCCAAGCCCTTTTCCAAAAAAGCCGCCGGACCCAATAGCATACAGTCCCTGGAGCACCTGATACCCGCCATCGTCCGGGTAGGCTTCTGGATCAATCCAGACCATCAGACGGCGCAGCCGGAACTTGCCGCTGCTCTCCAGGCTCATACCAATGTACCTGGCAATGCTGTACCCTGCCACAAGAATCCCGATTCCCGCAGCCGTCATGATTTTCGTCTTGGGATACACCACATAGATCATAAAAACCGCAATTCCCATGATGATCAATGCGGTACTTAAGTTATTGGTAAAATAGTAGGCAAAAAATGCCGGGACAGCTCCTAAGAGCAAAATCACCGCCAGGCCTTTGAGATTTCGAACGTTTCTTCCCAGCTTTACAATCATCATAGGCAGAAACAAAATCACTGCCACTTTGGCAATCTCCGCTGTCTGAATGGAAATTGGTCCGATGTACAGCCAGCGGGTCGCTCCGTGGCTCTCCCGCCCTGCAAACTTGGTCAGCATCATCAGGCCATTGGCGGCCACATAAAGCCATGGCGCATATTTCATCAGTTTGTGATAATCAATCTGGGAAAAAATCAGCGCACCTACCAGACATACCGCACTGATACGGGCCTGTTTCATAAAATAATACATATCATTTCCGTTATTTTCAATTCTGGACTGATACGCACTGGTGCTGTAAATCATAACAAGCCCAAAACAGGTCAGCAGCACCACTCCTGCAAGCAGATTGTAATCGTAATACCGCAGGACGGTTCTTGCTTTACGGGAAACGCCGTTTCCAGACCGATTCTGTGTTTTCTTTATCTGACTCATGTCTTCCCCTTTCGTTTTTTTCTGAGAATGCCAGCGAAATGCCTTCCCATTCTCTGATGCCAAGGTGGAACATCTTTTTTATTGTAACACACTTTGCCCAAAATAGAAATACCCGGAGTGCGGTAGATTTTTCTTCCAATTTATGGTATCTTGAATTTATATTCATAAAAGGAGGACTTTTCCATGATTGAAGAAATTCTTGCTTACAACCGGCGTTTTGTTGAAGAAAAAGCCTACGAAAAATTTGCAGCAAGCAAATATCCAAACAAAAAAATCGCCATCTTAACCTGTATGGATACCAGGCTGGTAGAACTTCTCCCGGCAGCCCTTGGTTTAAAAAACGGCGATGTAAAAATCATCAAAAATGCCGGTGGAGTGGTTACCAATCCTTTCGGCAGCGTAATCCGCAGTCTTCTGGTAGCAATCATTGAGCTTGGCGTGGAAGAAGTCATGGTCATCGGTCACACGGACTGCGGCGTCCAGCACATCGACAGCGACATGATGATCCACCACATGAAAGAGCGGGGTATCCGTCAGGAATCCATTGATCTGATGAAATACTGCGGCATTGATTTTGAAAAGTGGCTTACTGGATTTGATACGGTAGAACAATCCGTCACCGATACCGTTCATACCATCCGCAACCATCCCTTGATTCCCTCCGATATCCGCGTTGGCGGCTACGTCATTGATACATACACCGGCGCCCTGCAGGTTGTCTGTCAGGAATAAACTCCTTTCAGGTACCTTTTTTTCTCACACCTCATACTCTGATAGAGAAAGAATGATTTGAAAAAGGAGTTTTTCATGTCAGACCTGTACTCTGCCGAATGTGGCTGCAATGCTTCCAAAAGCAGGGTTTCTGAAATCTACCGGCACCTTACCATGGCGGATGCTCCTCTTGCCATCTCCTATGTTCCCACTCAGATCTGGGAGACACCTTCAGAGCCATCTCGTGGCTTAAAAGCCGGCACGATTTTCCAGTCCCTGTACAAACCCTTCTGCGGGAAAGGAGGGCTGAAACGATGAATGGATATCCTTCCTGTATGAATAGGAACCGAAATTCCATGATGCGCACCAATGCTGCTCCTTCCGGCTGTTCTTCCATTCCATCCCGTCAGGGAATGGCTCCAAGCTCCATGCCGCACCAGGACGCATCCTGTATTCAGTCTCCTGCCGGGCAGCCAGAAACCCGCAGCAAAACTTCTATGCTTCCTTCCAGCCGCGGTGCACTGCTGACTTATATTAATGAAATCAGCTTTGCGGCTTACGACGCCCTTCTCTATCTGGATACTCATCCTTATGACCGGGAAGCCATGGAATATTTTGACACCTGCAATGACAGACGGAACATTGCCATTGCTGATTATCAGCACCGTTTTGGCCCGTTAAATCTCACCATGCCAGGAAGCGACGGCTTGAATCAGCAGTCCTGGCAGTGGTGTCTGCAGCCATGGCCATGGGAAGGAGGAAGCTGCTAAATGTGGTATTATGAAAAGAGATTGGAATATCCGGTAAAGATTTCCACACCCAATGCCAAAATTGCCCAGATCATACTGAGTCAGTACGGGGGCCTATATTGCAGTAACCTAAAACAAGCCGATTTTCCTGCGTTTTGAACTTCTTTTTCTGCTCTCTATCATTTCTTTTCATCAAAATTGTGGTATCTTTCCCCCGCGAAAACGGGGGAAATCTTCTGAAAACCATTCATCATTTTGCACAAAGGGAAAGTGCCATTTTCCTGTATTTCCCCTTATAAATTTTAAAACTTGAACTATATTACACTTTTTTCACCCGGTCACGTCCCTGATACTGTGCCAGAATCCATCCCCTGGTGATCCGCATATAGACGCCCCTGGTTCCCACCTGGTATTCCTCCAGGCATTTGTCCTTGGTGCCTTTCTTGATCAGCGCCTCGCCGCTTTTGCCCTTCTTAAAATACTTTCTGCGGCTTGCTGGAATTTCCGAAAACAGCACCTTTTCTCCCCGGCCTCTTGGCTCTTTGCGAAGCTCCAGATCTCTCAGCATCTGGTACTTCTTTCCGGGCGCAAATACCGCCATTCCAGCCACTTTCTTGCCGGAGCTGTCAAAGACACTGTAGCCAGGCTTCAAGGCTGCCTTTGCGCCTTCCAGTGACTTGTAGGCGCCCGTCTGTGTTGTCTTGTCTTCCCAGGTCTTCCGGACGTAATACAGATTCTCCGCAGCGGATCCAGTTCCCAGTTTTTTGTTGACCGCATCCGCGATGTTTCCAAAACGGCTGTACAGGTAATCACCCGGGCACGCCTTATTTGCAAACCACCGGTGGGCGGTCATGTTCTGCAGATCTGCCCGTCCCACAAGTGTAGGATCCGCTTTCCACTTAAGCTCCTTGATCCCATTGCGTCTGCAGATATCTGCGCACAGCTCAATCAACGATGCATACACCTTATCATTGACCGTAAATGGGCTGGATACATCGCTTGCGCACTCAATAGTTACAGCCCGGTTATCATTTGCGGCGTTGCTGGAACACCAAGACCGGTCTGACTCATCCACAATGCAGATGATCCGTCCATCTGCGCCAATGCCGTAATTGGCGCTCGCCTGTGCTGTCGGATTGCACAGCCAGTTTCCCATTGCTTCTACGGATGCCTGTCCAACGTAGCAATGTATTGTAATTGTATCTATTGTATGATTTCTTGGACTGTTCCGGTTTGGAGAAATCCTTGTCATGCTTGCCAATTTAGAAATGCTCATCCTTTTCACCCTTTCATTTTTCATTTTTATTGTATTTTGTTCTGTCCCAGATGCTCTTGATCTTTTCCCATCCTCCTGTTGATACCAGATACACCACAAATGCCGCGACAAATGCTGCGAATACATAGTACCATGTAATTACCATCTTGTAATATGTACACAAAACAATCAGTGCCACCGGGCACAAAATCATTGATGTGGCAAGTGCCACTACGCTGGTCGGAATCTTGTTAAGTCCCGGCATCTCCTTAATCACCTGTACAATAACCGATACCAGGAATGCCAGTCCTCCAATCAATGCCAGTCCATAGGTTATGTACTCCATCATCGTGTTCATATTCATTTTTTTGTTCCTCCTTTTTTTTTAAAATCCGATCTGTTTTAGAGCAAATCCAATCACAGCTCCAAGCAATGCAGTAACGACATATCCAACGGCCTTCCGCCACATCTCGCCGTCACGGGATTCCAGTGCTTCCAGACGCTTTCCCTGCTGTTCCTGTTCTTTGACCATGCTCTGCAGGCTCACAGCCATTTTTTCTACAGACATAGCGATATCACCGATCTGCTGAATTGATTTTTCCACCAGGTCAATTCTCCGGTTCTGGCGTTTGTCCTCTTCTTCCATCCGGCGGCGGAACTCTTCATGTTCTTCTCTTGATATTCCTTCCACGTTGCTCTCCTTTCAGCATCACACCTGCTACTCTTTCTCTGTAATCATGGCATCCTGCACAGCATAGGCGGCATCCTCAAACGTAGCGGCATCTTTCCGACACTGAACACGGTTCGCCTTGTACAGGGCTTTGTCTACCTGCCAGCTGGAAAGGTTCATATCGTCGGGATTATCGCTGTTGATAGTTGCCTGGTAATTTTCAGCAGCAACGCCATCGATAGTGGAAGTTGCGGTAAGGGTTACGTTCTTTTTAATTTCACTTAACATAGTGTATTCTCCTTTTTTGTATGTGGCCCCGGTATGTTCCGGGACCATGACTTTTTTGACTGTTCAAATTAGTGGTGTCCGGCAATGTTCCTGTCAGCTCAGTGCCTGCCGGAGTGATTTGTTCTCTTTCTCTAACGCCGCAATTCGGTCGAAAGCCTGTGCAAGCTGATACTGCAGGCTATTCATGCGTGATTCTACGGCATCCTGCCTTGTGGACTGCTTAATAATGTCTTTGTGCTGATCCTGGATGAGTCGCAGCATTCCGGGCACCATTTCCATGACGTTCCAGTTTTCCGGCACACCATTTACGTACCCGCAGCCGACTGGGTATAATTTTGCGACATCCTCCGCAATAAAACCGATGTGCAGCTTTTCTCCATGCGGCTCATCTGCGCAATACCCGTCATTGTACCGGTACGTTACTACTGGCAGGTCATACAGTGCTTCCGGCCTGCAGGTGGTGTCAAATATCTCTGCGATATCGTGCTTGTACCGCTTGGAAGACGATGCGTATCTTGCAATACGGTAATTCCTGGATACATAGCAGGCATAATTGAGGTTGGTAGTTGTGTTTGCGTACCCGTGCTTGTCGTAGATGCCGGTGGTCGGATACAGTCCTGCAGGAATGGTCAAATCCCCGATCTTACTCAGTAATGGAATTTCCCGCCAATCTCCCCAGGTACCAGCATTGCGGCATCGGTATGCCACCTTGGTTGTTGTCATGCCTAACGCCAGCTGAGTCGTAAAAGCATCGTCAGCCCCCTGCCCGGTGAAGATGTGGTACCAATTAGCATCCGGAAGGTAGTCACAGGCGGGGTTGTATTCTCGCCAGAATGCCCTGTTTAGAGCCGGCCGGCCGTTTGCGTTGACGTCCGTGGCAACTCGCGGCATCGCCATGTGAGTGGTCACTCCCGCAGATTTAACGGAAAGGTTTGACGGACTGTATACATACATATCGGTGATATCTTTCCCGCCCCACAGCCATGTTGGCTGATCAGTCTGTCCAGACCAATGGAATGTCATAGCAGCGGCTTTGGGATCGCCGTTATTCCGGAGAGTGAGCGCTTGAGAAGCGTTGCCGTTAAAATAATTTGCCGTCACCGTGTCAAACACGGCATTGCCGTCATACGTAATCCCATATTCATCGGTTAGCCCTGCTGGTTTCAGGATAATGGCTTTCGCGCTGTCATCTCCGATAATCACACTTGCGTTACCGACTGAAAATGACCGTGTCACATTCAGCGTTCCGGAAAAGGTACCGGTGGCTCCACTGAGCTCCCCGGTAAACGTTCCAGTGGCACCATTAAGCACCCCGTCAAAGGTGCTTTTCCCGGTTACATGCAAGTCTGTGGCCTCTATCTTTTTGGAAAACAGGGATGTCACATCTATACGGTCTGCGGACAACGTTCCAACTGTGATATTGCCCGCATTGATTCCAGATGTGACAAGTCCTCCATCAATCCTGCTTTTCCCGGTTACATGCAAATTTGTGGCATCCAGCTGCTTCGCAAACAAAGATTTCGCGTCTATCCGGTCTGCGGACACAGTTCCGGTTGTGATGTTGCTCCCATCAATGACCGTTTTTCCAGCTGTCTTGAGGTTTAAGATGCTGACATACCCAGACAGGTTGACCTTGCTGGCGGAAATCGTCACCTTCTCCGCCGTCTGGTTAATGGCGGATATGATGCCGCTTTTTTCCACCCGCAGGTTAATGCTGTCGCTTAACTGGCTGATTTTTGACTCCGCATTGGTCACACGGGCCACCTCTCCCTGAAAATCGGAGTCTTTTACATAGTAGCTTCCGACCGTAGCAATGATGCCGTCCTGGGTGATTTTCTGGGATGCCTCGTTTTTCCATGTTTCCAAAACACTTGTTCTTCCTGCCAAGGTGTTAAACTCTGTCTTGGCTGTATACGTCTGCCCTGCCCACAGCTTGATGGAATCTTCTTCCTTTTTGATCTCGGATTCTACGTAGGACTCTATTTTAATATCCGTATCTTCCGGCGCCGGTGTCCAGTCAGTTGCGATGTTGCCTTTTTCGACTTTAATATTTTTAAATCGTATTTTACCAGTTCCATCAGAATAGTTACATCTAAAACCAAAATCAAATTTTGAAGCAGACACTTGATTCGAATGTGTTATTTTGCAGGTATATGAAACATGCTCTGTAAAATCGCCGGCAAGCGATTTTTCCGAAAAATTATATGATACAAATGGGTTAGCGATAATCCAGGCATTGTCAACGCTCCCTTGCAGAAAAATTTTAAAATTTCCGCCAGTACCTGCTGTAAATTTTTTTACATCAATATCAAACGATACCGTAAATACATCATTTAATTTCATATCGCCAGGATATATAGATAACACACGATCGTTTCTATTATCCGCATCAGCCCGTGGAATAAACCAAGGTCCCCATTCTGATGACGCGCCCCTTGCTAGATTCCTCCCGCCAATCTGCAGCCCATCTATCTTGTTATGCGCACTGTTTGCGGTATTCTGGGCATTCTGCGCCTTGTTCCAGGCTTCCTTCGCTGCCTCGTAGGAACTGGACTTGCACACAGCTGAGTAGGTGACTTTCCCGTTTGTCCAAAGTGTCTGTTCGATTGTGTACAGTGTATTGGTAGACCCGGAAGTATATGCCGGTTCTGCCGTCTTCCAGTTCCCTCCAGGTGGATTCGCAGTCGGCTTGGATGGCGGCGTTGCTGTGGAAGACTGGAGGAGGTAATATTTTGTCGTGGACGCAATGTCAATAATCCATGACACTGTCACCTGTTCTTTGGCTTTTACTGCCATGGCTGCTCCTCCTTATGCTTAACCTTCCAGCTGACAGGTATACACCTGAGTATTATTCACATCGGCTGCGGAAACGGTCAGGGTCTTTGCAGTTGCGATAGCATCCGTGGTGCCGCCTCTGTACCACTTGATAGTTCCAAGGCCGCCTGTAACAACACCCGCATCAGAAATTGTCTGCTCAATGCCACCTTTGTACACGTGAGCGGTGAAAACCGTGGATCCGGAACTGTTTTTGAATACCGTTCCATTTGAAGATGTGATGGTAAGGGTGAGTGCGTCTTTCCCTGCCGCGCCGGTAGCCCCCTGTTTTGCCACACTGTACTGGGTGTCCGTCTTCCCATTTGTGTATGTAAACACTGTTTTTGTCCAAAGGTACTGTCCTGCCGATACAGAAGGGACTGTGGACTGCCAGCCGCTTGTTGGCGCTGTTGTATTGGATGTGGATGCGGCATAAGTGATAGTGGCTTTCGAAATACCGTTTCCGGTTGCCCCTGTGCTTCCTGTCGTACCTTTGATGTTTCCGGAGTACACCCATTTCGCCGCGGATGCCGCGCCTGCAACCGTACACTTATATGTATCTCCGGTAGACGTATTCAAATACATGTCATTTACTTTGGCGCTTGCCACTCCAGAACTAGAGAAAATGGTTGCAGTAGTAGAGGTTCCAGTAATTCCAGTACCACTGTACCACTGAGAGCCAGTAGCTCCTGTTGCGCCAGTAGCCCCCTGTTTTGCCACACTGTATCCGACCGAAGTAGAATTATCTGTATAGGTGATGGTTGTTCTTGTCCACAAATATTGCCCGGCTGCCACGGACGGAATCGTAGTCGCCCACCCGCTTGTAGGAATTGTCGTGTTGGACGCAGATGTCACGTATTCAATCGCTGTTTTTGAAATTCCTTTTCCGGCCGCGCCGGTAGCTCCGGTCTTTGCAACTGCAAAAGAAAACTTCTTATTGACGGTAATTCCGTCTACTGCAACCGGAATCGTTGCCTCACACGCCGTAGAAATGGTTGCTGTAGTCTTAAATGTAATTTTTACTTTTGCTGTACCGCTGTTCTCTACGGTCGCACTGATTCCGGCAGGACACACAATATCCGCCGCTGTAACATTCACCACTGTACACTGGTTTGTGCCGCAGTAAGCCACTGCTTCCGTAATACAGCTCTGTCCAGCTCCTACGCCGCCAGTTCCTCCGACAAAGGTATACGCCTCACTGGTAAGCATGACCGAATAGGCATCTGTAACGTCAATAATTGTAACCTGATCTGCTGATTTAATTGCCATTTTGATTTCCTCCTCGTAATAAATCTTTAATGTTGACATAGCCGAATGATTGTTCGATATTATAAAAAATCCGGCATTGTCGGGTATATCTACTACAGTTGTCCCGGTTCTTATGTCGAATACACTGACGAAAGCCTTATCAGAATCGAAAAAGCAGCAATAACTGGAACCTTCCGTACTTTCAATCGTTATTTGCTTGGATGGGGGGGGGAGATAGTCGGTTCTATCCCAGCCATTCCAAGGTGTTATAACACCTGTGTGTTCAACATATGAGTCTTGTATCAATTCAAATTCCAACGCTTTAATTTTTATCACCTGCCTATACGATTAATTCACACATGAATGTAATTTTGGTGTCTACATCATCTGGTGACAGGGTAAAGGTAAATCCGTCATTTCCGAATCTGGAATCACTGGCTGAGATGATTCCGTAGCCCTCGTCACCAAGCCTCTGCCATTTCCACTGCAGGTAAGCCCCGGCGCCAAATACGCTGTGCATGGTCTCTGCATCGGTGATCCTCTGCTTGCCATGGTAGATAACCACGGACAAAACCGTAGACACCTGGTCATTTTTAAAAACCGTCCCCCTGGAGGATTCCAGTCTGAGCAGGGTGGAGATCTCTTCCCGGACCTCATCCAGATCATCTTTTGTGACGGGTGTCTTTGATGATATTTCCATGCTTGTGGCTTTGATGTCCAGATTCCCCGTCACCGGGTCAAATTTCAAAGACCCATTCTTTCCTTTTAGGCTCAGCGTACCGTCCGCATATACCTGCACCGGGGATTCATCGGTGTCTGTCAGTTTTCCATCCCCCACACCAATTCCGGCCGTAGAAACATAGATGCCGCTGGTTGGGTCCTTGATGGATGTCTTTCCGCTGTAGATAGCGTTCCCACTCACCCGGAACTGGGCCAGCGTTGCGTCAAACGCCGACAAATCCACCACGTCAATGGACGCCGCCTGAATCTTCCGGCCGTTTACCTCCGCTTCCGCAATGCCGTTTGCCATGTTGATGGCCTTGACGATGGAATCTTCTCCATCAGGTCCCGTGATGATGAGGCGGTCCGTCCGGATGGTTCCAGCATCAATGACGTCCGCGTTAATGCTCTTGATCTTGGCGGCCTCAATAGTCGCATCCGCGATCTTGGCATTGGTGATAGCTCCGTCATGGATGGCTGCACCACCGATCGCGCCCTCTTTGATGACACCTTTCGTGATCCAGGCGTTTGACACGTTCGCCAGGTCGATATCCGCTTTTTTTACAATCTGGTTCTCAACTTCCTGATTTTTAACCTTCAGGCTTTCAAATTCTCCGTCCTTAAACGATACAAAATCACCTTTTAAGGTTTCAAATTCTCCGTCCTTAAACGATACAAAATCACCAGACAGCTGCTGGATCTGGCCGTTTGTCGCAACGAGCTCGTCCGTGACGGTCGTCTTAAATTTGGCATAGTCACCATCTATGGTCTGCACTTTCTGATTGACCACATTCAGATTCTCGATGGTCGCGTATTTGATTTCCGCCTCTGCCGCTTTCAGGTAGTTGGCATCAATGGTGCCGACTTTCTCTTTTAAGACATCAAGTTCCCCGGAAATCCTTAAGTTTTCCTTTACGGATTCCTGCACCGTGCTGTTTCCGGAAACGGCATCGGAAAAGCCAAGGATCTGATCTGTTGTAACCGTTCCGGTTGTGTTTCCCTCCGAATCAATCGCCGTCTCAATCACTGCGGTAGCGTCCTTGACCTTTTGCTGCATCTCATCAAACGTCAGAAACGTGTTCCCCAGCTCGCAGGTGTTTTTGGATGGCTCCTGGGGATATTCCACCATTTTTTTAATGCGCTGCTTTTCCCGGATCTTAAGCTCATTGTCAATCAGGGTGATAGTATCACCCAGCCGGAAAGACAGGATGCTATAGTCTGGCTTGCATTTTGCAAGGTCCCAGATCTCCGCGGAATAAGAGCTTGCCGGTTTGGCCAGGTCTGCCAGCTTAAGCTCCGCATCCTCCATCAGAGCCTGCGGGTCATCGTAGCTGTCATCTGTCCAGAGATAAGTCTTCCGTTTTTTCGAGTAGCTGTAGTTTTCCAGATACTTATTCCCGCCGTTGACACTTTCAATGGTCAGACCATCTTTCCCTACAGGGAAAATGCTGGTGTAAAAATCGTAGCTGTCACTTTTCGCAGACAGTTTCCGCAGATTCAGACTGCGCAGGAAATACACACCTTTGTCTTCTCCAATCTTTTCGTAAAACGATACGGTTTTATTGATTGTATCGTACACACGTTCACAGATGAACGCCGTGCAGAGCTTGTCGATGACTCCAAGTGCCGTAGTGTTTAAGGCAGCCGCGTTCCTTCTTTTGGTGACATTGCACTCGCCGACCGTCCAGCCTGTTCCGGCTATCGCAAGCCGCGCCGCCTCATCGACCGTTGCGTTTTTTACCGAGAATTTCTGCCAGGGGATCCCCTCCAGATCTTCCAGGTTGAGAACCGCCGTAACGGTCTGGGTTCCATCCGTTGACCGTTCCACTTGCTTGATGACATACTCGTTTTCCTGATCCTGGATGTACCATTCTTCTTTTAGCGGCTGACCGCGCTCCAAAAGTGAAAAGGTCATGGTTTTGTCACCGGTGTCCAGCTCACTTGTGATTTTCAAATCCTGGAATTTCCAAAGCTGCCCCATGGCATCATGATTCTCATTGTAAATTTTTAGCATCACAGGGCGTCACTCCTTCTACTCGTCCTCTACCATAAATGACAGGGCTTTTACATTTCTTGCTGAAAGCGCGGACAGCCGCTTGTCTTCCTCGCATTTATAGAGTTCTGACATCGGAACCTTCCGGATTTCCACGTCTTCGGTTTCTTCCAGCAACTCACTGTATTCAGCGATCGCTGCTTTTTCATCGTCGGGGGTTGCAAACTGATACTTCCCATCTTCTAAAATGGGTTTCCCGTCCACGTCCTTTGCCGCCATTTTTTCGCAAATTTTTACACGTTCCTTTTCGAGACGGGCAACAATTTTCCCAAGCTGTTCCGTATTATAAGAAATCGCATAGCTCAGTCTAATTGGTAGGTTCAGGTCTTCCATTTCCGTCAATGCATTTAAAATTACGTTTGCTTCTCCAAGCTTCATTTTCATGGTTTTTCCATCCTTTCTGTCACATATATCTGGGATACAGCTTTACGCGGATACTAAGGGTTCCCGTGCTACAGGTAAGCGTTGTGGTTCCAGGGCTCAGAGCCGGAAGCGTCCACATCTCTGTGTCCTTGGATTTCAGGGCTCCTTTTTCCGTCACAAGTCCCGTTTCCCCGTCAAGCACCACCGTGTTCCCAGTTGTCAGGTTTTTCAGGGAGATTGGCTGTTCCTCCCCTGTGTCCGGATCCATACAGACTCCGGAAATCGTAAGAGACGCAATCCCGGCAGTTGGAGTGATCTCCAGCCGGATAGGAGTCAAAATGTTCCCCGGGTTGCTGACTGCCATGGTGACTGCCGGAATCCCGGAAAACGTTCCCTGCTGTTCAACAACAGCGCCGTACTCGTACACCTGGAATTCCAGGGTGAGCTTGTGCCACCGATTAAGCACCTTCTCCTCATGGGAGGATTTTGCCAAGTATCCGCGGAATCGGTGGGAAAATCCATCCAATTCCAGCTCTACAATATCCAGCATTTCCGCCAGCAGGTCGCTCACATTCTGGCAGATGTCTTCCCGGTTTTTCCCTTTCACGAGCAGCGTAACTTTCAAGCTCTTAAATCCCAGCGTATTTCCAAAGATCACCGGAACGGGGGATCCCCTGGCCCATGTGCTGTCATTGCTGATAGAGGCATTCCCAATCGTAACGTTCCACTGCTTCGCATTATGTGCTGCCACGTCTTTTCCATTGATCTTCATGCTTTCTGTTCCTTTCTGGGTTTAATAGCGCCCCCTGTTCCGTCTTACCTGGTCATAAGCCAGCGCCTGGCTCATGCTGTCTTTGATCTGGCCAACCACAGCTCCCTTGTCCATGACCACCTGCAGGTTTTCCAGTTTTTCCACAGCGTTTTCCACCGTGGCTATCAGCGCCGTGAAACCTTCCAGCAGTCCTGTGTTATTAACCGTAACGTTTGTCTGCTGTGTCAGTGGCGTTTCCAGTAGGTTGTTCAGGCGTTCCACGCCTCCTGCCAGATTCAGGCTTTCCGCGTAGGCTTTCAGTTTTTCCTGCTGTCCTTCCAGCCCTGCCTGTGCTTCCCGCAGGATGTCTTCCGACATCTTATCGGTAGCCGCAATGGCCGCTTTGGTGTTGTCCTCGATTCCCTCTCCAATTCCGGATGGGATATAGGGTCCTACCTCTTCCCGCATCAGTTTGGACGGAGAATGGATCCCAAACTTTTTCTTGATTGATTTCGCGATCTCATTGGCCAGGTCTGATGTGGCAGAGTCAATCTTTTTACTGTTTTTCAGCCCTTCTAGGATTCCGTCCAGGGTATCCTTTCCAATGATTTTCCCCTGCTTAGTCAGTGTCCCCAGCCCATCCGCTACGGTGGTAGCTGCCTTGGTGACTGCCGTTTTTGTTGCCTTGTTGCTGGCTGCCGTTTTCAGGCCGGACACCAGCCCCGCCACGGCATCCTCTGCCGCATTCCGGCATTTTTTTGCAAGCTCCGCAAGGTCCGCGGACATCGGCTCCATGATTTCTTTCCTGGTTTTCTCCCATGTCTTTTTGGCGTCATCCAGTTCTTTCTGAGCGTCCGATTTCAGCTTCTCAATTTTTTTGTTGGTTTCCTCCCGGAGCGATTCATTTTCTTTTATCGCCTGGGACTCTGCCAGCTCCTGCTTCTTTCTCCAGCTTTCAAAAAACTTGGCAAGCTCTTCCGATGATGCGTTGTTCAGACTGTAGATGCTTGCAGCAGCGTCAGGACCCATCTTCCGGAGCTCTTCCACAAACGCTTCGCTTCCGGAAAAGCCTTTCATTTTCTCTTCCAGTTCTCCGAGCTGCTGCTCCCACAGCGCAAGCCCTGCCACCTGCGTGTCCATGTTGTGCTGGAGGGTCGCCATGTCGTATCCCGTGCTGTTAAAAGCCCCGAAGCCGCTTACCGATGACAAAATATCATCCTTCCGGCTCTTCACGGAATCGTGATAAGCATCCGTCAGGTCCTGGATGTCATCCTTAAGCTTATCCGTGATTTCTTTTGTCTTGTCGTAGTAGGACTGATCACACTCCGCGAGCTTGTCGTAATAGGACTGCTTGGCATCCAGCCATTTCTGATCCGCTTCTACCCGTTCATTCGTTCCAGCCTGGAACTGCTTTCTGGCTGCATCCCAGTAGTCCATCTCAGCTTTTTCCGAGACCTTGTAATAAGTCTTGTAGGATGACAGCATTTTGTCCTGGACAGATGACCTTGTGCTTGAGACCTTATCCGCCTTCTCTTTCGTATCAGTTGCTTCGCTTTTGACGTCTTTTTTAAGCTCCTTGATCTTTTCGTAAGCGGTATACCAGGCATCGGACCCCTTTTTGACCTGTTTGAGGATTCCCTGCCAGTACTCCAGCTCCTGCTGGGTGGTCATTTTATTCAGCAGTTTTTGCCGCTTGGTGTATGTTTCAGCATCGGAGATGATCTTGTCCTGGGCGGACTTCTTGGCGTTTTTGAGGTTTTCGTAAACCGTTAGCCAGCGCTGGGAATATTTTTTTCCGTGGTCTTCCAATTCCGCAAGAAGCTGCCGCCAGTGTTCCGCTTCACCAGCCTCATCCATTTTTCCAAGCAGCTTCTGCTTGCTGATATAGTTTTGCTGGTCCGAGACCATCTTGTCGTAGTACTCTTTCCGGTCATTCTTGGCGTTTTCCTGGGCATTGGTGATCTTTTTCGTGACGGAGTACCATGCGTCTGTATACTTCCCTCCGTCTTTTTCTATCGCGCTGAGCTTCTTTTTCCAGTAGTCAGCTTCCTCCTGGTTACTCATCCGTCCCAGTGTCTGCTGGCGGTCCACATACTTCTCCGCCCTGGTGACCATCTTGTCATAGTGTTCTGACGTCTCTGTCTTGATCTTTTTCTGTGCGGCTTTCAGGTCTTTTTCCGCGTTGTACCAGCCCTGCGTTCCTTCTTTTAAGCTGGCTTTCACCGTCTTCCAGTACTGGACTTCCTGGGAGGCGGACACCTTCTGTGTCACTTCCAGATTTTTCAGGTACTGGGACGCGGCTGTATAAACCTCTTTGTAATAGGTTTCGGTTTCTTTGGCAGTGGTTTTCGCGTTTTTTCCGCTTCCGGTGGTCTTTGTCTTGGATACGCCGAAAGCTTCATTGACTTTTGCCGTGATCTTCTCCATGTCGGATGTGGAAAAGGCTTTTTTCGCCGCATCGTATCCACTTTTTACAACCTCTTTTACGGTTTTCTCCACAGTGGGCTTTGTTTTTTTCACGCCTTTTGCATAACCTTCGCCAGCCCACTTACCACTCTTTTCGTATTTTTTGGACGGTGAGTGAGAATCCTGCGCTTTGTTGGCCGCTTCGTGTCCTCTCTGGACCATTTCCGTGGCAGCATTGATGACAGAGTCCTGTCCATTCCGGATACCCTGTGCATATCCTTCGGCGGCATTCCGACCGGCTGTCTCAAAATCAGCCTGCCCGCTGCCTGCGCCGTCCGCTCCGGCCTGTGCCAGGCTGATGCCGGCAGAACTTGCGGAGTCAGTCCCGTTCTCAATTCCGCTCGTATAATTCTGTCCAGACGTTTCTCCAGCTACGGAGAATCTTTCGTTTCCGGATTCTACGCCGGATGCAGCAGCATCTGACAGGTTTTCCCCGGCGCTTTTTGCTTCCGGTTCTTTTTCCGTCATTTTTTGCGCAAATGCGCCGCCGGCCTCATCGGCCTTGTTCTCCATCTGGCCGCTTAAGTCAGACAGGGAAGACATTAATTCCGAAAATGCAGTTTCCGGGTCAATGTTTCCGCTTTCAATTCCTTTTTTGATTTCTTCCTGAATTTTGGCTCCACGCTCTTCTGCAATCTCCAGCAGACCTTCCAGCTGCCCCTGAATCGCTCCGTTCAAGGACGCCGTGGCTCCTTCCAAGTCAATTTCTCCGGATGCAATCCCTGATTCCAGGCCTTCCGGGATCTGTGCCCCCATCTCTTTCGCAGTCTCAATGGCATCCGAAAAAGCAGTTACCGCCGCATCCGATACCTCTGTGCCGGAACTTTTCAGGGTTTCCACAGCGCTGTCCATGGTATCCTTGAGACCCTGCCAGTCTGTCTCACTGGATCCAAGCTCCTGCAGGCCTGCTTCCAGTGCCGTCTTGTCACCGCTTAATACCTCTGCAATGCGGTCTTTGTTATCCATGTACGCCGTGTAGTTGTCGCTCCACTCTTTGACAAGCTCTGATCCGTTATCCTGTTCAAAGGTAATGGCAATGTGCTGCAGCATGTTGGCGCTCTCTGTTCCCAGGGACTCCAGATAGGCCAGAAACTGTGGGGAAATCTCTTTTCCCAGATGGTCCTTGACCGTGTTCAGGTTCTTTTCGTAATTTTGCAGGCCTTCGATCTGCTTCCGGCTGCTTTCCAGCATGGTTTCCACAGTGGCATCATAGCCGCCGTCAAAATCTTCCCCCAGGAAATCAAATTTCAGGCTGTTTTCCGCCTCATCCCGGAAAGAATCGTACAAATCCAAGACATTGCTAAATGCCTCCTCCTGGGCATCCTGGAATAATTCTGCGGCACTTTTTGCGTCTTCTGCAGTCTCTTCCGCTGTGTCTCCCAGATCTGCCAGGACGTCTGTCAAGGTCTTACCGCCCTCTTCTGATTTTGCAAACGCCTCCGGAAGTCCCTGCCGGTATACCGGTGCTGTCTGTTCTGCGGTATCCGCCGTGTCTTTCAGCGTGGCTTTAAAATCCTGGACACTCATCCTTTCCTGCAGGAATGCATCTCCCAGATTTTTGATTCCCTGCGGCAACTCTTCGATTCTTTTATTAGTCTCTTCTGTCTGCTTTACCAGGTCTTCCCCTGCTTTGGTGATTCCCTCATACTTCTCTTTGCCGTCCGCAATGTTTCCGCTCAATTCCTGGATGGTTTTGCTCTGTTCTTCGAGCTTTCCGTTTGCTTCCGCTGTTTTCAGCGTTAGCTCTGACTGCATAGCAACGATATCGTCGACTCTGATGCCCGTAGTGTCTGCAATCTCCTGCAGTTTCCGGTTGTATTCGTCTGCACTGTCTGGCGCCTGGTTAAAGTTCTCATCAAGCTTCTGCAGTTCTTCTCCTGCCCGCCTGTATGCATCTACCTCGTCCTGCAAAGCGCTCTCAATCTCTTTTGCATTATTCAGCTGTACCTGTGCTTCCAGCAGGGAATTCATGATTTCCTGCCCTGCAGCCTGTGCTGCCTGCGCAATCATCAATTCTTTTGTGTTTGCGATGAGTTTTGTAATTTCCTCATTAGTCAGGTTTACAGAGTCTTTTTCGGAGTCATACGCTGCCGCAATTTCCGGAATGCTCTCCCCCAGCTCTGCTACAACTTCCCGCAGCCGATATTTCTGGGTCAGGGACTTATCCTCGACATTATTTAATTCCAGCAGAGATGTTCCCAGCGCCGTGATTTTCCCGGCATCCAGTTCCGCATTCTGCATGGCAGTTTCACCGTTTTCCAGTGCTTCTTTGAGCTGTTCGTTAGCGGCTTCCACTTCCTCGGAAAATTCCTGCATCTTGGTCTTTGGCGGGTCAATGGCTTCCGTAAGTCCAGACACTGCAGTTGTCATCAGATCTACCGCACTCGTCAGCGGTCCGCTGATCTGCTGGTACACTGCGATTCCAAGGCCCTCCGTTGCAGACCCAAGCTCTGTCACGGCTCCTTTCAGGTTGCTGTTCATGACTCCTGCCATGTCTGACGCCGCACCGGAACAGGTTCTCAGTTTTTCTTCATATCCTGCAACCTCATCGGCACCGGTGGAAAGCAGCATATTCAAGCCTTTGATGGAATCCGCTGTAAAGGTCGTCAGCAATGCCGCCTGCTTCTGGGCGTCTCCCATGCCATCCGTGGCATCTTCCACATCTTTCAGGATGTCTGTCATGTCCCGGAAGTTTCCGTTTGAATCCATGACCTCTATGGATGCATCGCCAATCGCAATCTTCCCGTCTTTCATTTTTGACGTCAGGTCACGCATCATCGCCGTCAGCGCTGTACCTGCCTCACTTCCACGCAAGCCGTTATTGGCCAGGGATTCCAGCATGGATGTGGTGGTCTCGATATCCTGGCCGGCTGCGCTCATGTTAGCCGCACAGTTTTTGTAGGACTGTGCCAGCTCCGCCGCCGTGGTAGAGCTGTTAGCCTGTGCAAATGCCATCATATCTGCAATCTTGGTCGCGTCTGATGCCTCCAGTTTAAAAGAGCTGATGTTGTCCGTCACCGCCTGGGATGCATCCGCCAGACTCATACCGGATGCCGCCGCCAGCTGCAGGACGCCATCAATTCCCGCAAGGGACTCATCCACAGACCAGCCCGCAAGAGACATGTTGGTTAATGCGGACGCCGCTTCCGTGGCGGAAAATTTCGTGGAGCTTCCGAGTTCCTTCGCTTTTGCCGTTAGTGCTTCCAGCTGGGATCCGGTAGCTCCGGAGATGGCAGCTACCTCACTCATGCCGGCCTCAAAAGAGCTTCCCACATTTACCGCGTATTCTGCCGCTTCTTTTGCCTTGCCGGCAATGGTTCCAACAGCATTCGTCGCAAGGTCTACCGCTTTTCCAATGACTGCACCCTGAAGCAAAGATTCTGTATCGATCTGTTCCGGTGCTTTTAATGCTTTTCCATACTCATCAATGCTTTTGGCGCATTTATCAGCTGATACCGATGCTTCTTCCATGTAACGGGCATTTTCAGCCACTGCATTGTTGGCTTTAATCACCTGTGCCTCTGCCGTATTCAGCTTGTTTTTCCAGTCTTCTACCTTGTTTCCGGTCTTCTGGTATTCGTTCTGGCACCTGCTCAGCTCGGTTTTTGCCTTCGTGACCGCCATGTTCTGACTGTTCAATTCTTCTTCCAGCTTTTTGACCGCTTCCTGCTGCTCTTTCACTGCATCACTGGAGGAATCGTTTGCTTTTTCCATCTCTTCCAGCTTCTGCTTTGCTTCCTGGTAGGTCTTATTCAGTTCTGCCAGCTTTGTTTCCTGGGCAGTAACGGATTTTTCCATTTCCTGGATCTTTTTCCCGCCATTCTCATAAGCTTTCGTGGCGTTATCCAGGCCCTGTTTTGTTGCTTCCACCTTCTGCTTCTGCTGTTCCAGGATCTTATTCAGGACTTCGTCCTTCTTCGCCAGAGCTTCCAGGCTGTTCTGCTGTCCATCGTACTGAGCTTTCACAAGATTCAGCTCCGATTTCAGAGCAGTGATGCTTTTATTAATGCTTGTTACACTGCTTCGAAACTGCTGTTCACCTTCCAGCCGAATTCCCGCTACAATGTCATTCTTTCCTGCCATAATTCACCCTCAATTTAAGTATAAAAGAAGCGCCTGCCTATTCGGCAGACGCTTGTGTGCGGCTTTTTATTTCCATCCTCTTTTTTTGTAATACTTGTCTTTATCTTTTTTCATGCGTTTGATGTCATCTCCAAACAGCCAGCTCATCCATCTAAAGAAATGAACCATGCACCAGAGTACCCCGCATCCCATCAGATACATAATGAACCAGAACAGATTCGCTGATGCAGTCATAAATCCGAAGAAAATAAATGCTACAAATAAAACAACCCTCACATTGTCCATTTTTTCCTCCTTACTGGCTTATTTCTCTTGTGAAGACTTCCTGCATGGCCTGAATCACTTTCGGCTCTGCTTTGATGACAGCCGCTGTGATTACAGGGACTCCAGGGCGGCCTTTTACTCCACATTCCAAGTATACCATCTTTTCCATGTTTCGTACACCCTTTTTATCCCGGCCAGTGGGGCGGGTACACATGTAATACCCGCCGTCATACCCGGCCATCAGACCGGTAGGCTTAATTGATGCCACCATTGCACCGGTGTCCTTGTGCTTTGATGCCTCTGCCACGACTTCTTCCTGCAAGATCTCCATTCCTGCTTTCATCATCTTCGGGGCAATCTCATCGAATCTCCCCAGCTGATTCAGCTTCACCAGCAGTTCATCCATTCCAGATATGCTAAATTGTGCCATCATTTCACCTCCGCCTTAACCATATTTATTTATTTTTTCTTCGGGCCCGCTCTCCCCGGATTCCCTGCACTCTGCCAAGATTATAGAATACAGAGGCCGCAAATGGGCCGCAGTTTAAAAGAGCATCTTTTACCATTGCTTTATACTCGCAAAATTCCGTGGAGTCATTCCTTCAGCATCAATACCAAGTGCAACAGTCTATTGTCATGAATGTTTTTAATTATCCAGTGTGTCGTAAATCTCCCTGTTTTAGCTATTGGGAGTGTCAATTTACAAGATTACTGAGTAAACAATGTATGCGTCTCATCATCTTCTCATCGTCGCATCTCAGAATAGTCAATATAGAAAATATCTTGTCGTAATCAATGTCTTTCAAAGTAGCGTATTCTTTTACGTCGTGTACTTTGTAAAAATATTCAGCAACTTTCATCAACTCTTCGAGCATACTTTTGTTTCTGTTTTTCTCACAGTAGGCATTTATGGAAGATATAATTTCCTTTTTTGCTAAGGCCGGGGTTCTCTTACTCATAATTCGCTACCCCCCCCCCATAAACCAATGTGAGATTTCTTGAACTGTACCTGTTCCAGCAGAACATACGGAAGACGATAGCCTTCAATAATCGAGATTGCCAAATCGCACTGGTTCCGTTTGATGGCTTTGTATGTAGTGACACCAAACTGCCGCTTCAGTTCCCGGTAGATATCATTGTAGACTTTTCCGCGGAGTGATCGATCTGCATATGCCTCGCTGTTCTTTCCGCCTAGGCATTCTACGCCTTTCTTTTTCGCCGCTGAGGTAATCCGGTCGATCTCGATTCCAAGAATGGGAAGGTCGAGTTCCAGGCGGTCAATTTTCTTGTCGAGATCATCTACTTTCTGGTTGAGTTCTACATTTCCCATTGCAAGGAGCTGAATCTGTTCGGGGATGGTCATGGGAACTTTAATTCGGTTATATTTCTTTTCTACCGCAATGAAATACTTCCGAACCTGCTTGCCTTTCTCGTTCCGCTCAAGCATTGCCATTTCTTTGGCGGTGTCGAGCTTGATGATGTACTCAATACGATATTTAGTTCCAGACACCTGCTCCACAGAATTATGGAGCAGCTCAAAATCCTCATTTTCTTCTGCATCGCATTCCAGCAATCTACGCTTTACCCATGTTTAAAAGTCCTGTTTACTCTCCAAAACAGTATAG
>CAJMON010000021.1 GCA_905214955.1 uncultured bacterium | reverse complement strand
GGCCGCTGCAGTTTTTCTAATAATCTCAGCGAAAATGCGATCCGCCCGTTTACAGTTGGCCGTAAAAACTGGCTGTTCTGTGATACACCAAACGGAGCCCAGGCCAGTGCTATCGTGTACACAATGGTAGAAATGGCAAAAGCCAATGGAGTAAACGTCTATCACTATCTTACTTATCTGCTGGAAAAACTGCCTGATGACAGGATGAGTGATGATGAATTAGAACTTCTGGCGCCATGGAATGAAACTGTCAAAGCTGAGATCGAACGTCGTGCAAACGAATCAAATCAATCATATGTGAATTGTCAAGGTGCTCCGGCTACTGAAAAGTAGTCGGGGATTTTTCTATCATACCTAAAAATTAAGCGCTTACGATCAATATCACAAGCATTGATACTGAGCATGACAAGTTCATGTGGGAAGCGTATGGCTTGGACAAAATATTGTGCGAGTAAACTTGCATAGATGATTTCTGCTTCCGGACATCTGATTTCCGAATTTCCGGGAGTGCGATTTCATCTCACAAGAATATCTATAAATATGTGAATTTACAAAATTGGCAGGTTATGGAATAAATTTACCTTTCAAAGCTGCCTCAAAACATGGCGTAGTGCAACATAACTATTTTTTTGTTATGATATCTACATCTTTGTTTGAGGCACTTACCACTAAGTTCTAAATTTATTCAATATTCAGTTCTCTTTAAGGTTGATTTTATTGAAATACTATATTATCATTTATTGTAATAACAGCAGAGAAAAGAGAGTGATTGGGTGGAAAAGAGGTTTCGTTTTTCCAGAGAGTTGTATTCGAAAGAGGCAGTGATGAAAGCTGCCTATACGTTTATTGATGAGTTTTATCTGCATTTGGATTGTGATGAAAAGGATTTTTTGGTAGAGATTGAACCGCGGGACGCAGAAGATGTCCGGTTGGATGAGCGTGCGTTTTTAAATGAAGTGCTGATTCAGGAAACTAGAAGAATGGTGGATGAACGGACGAAAAATCTCCGTGAAATGATGTATGCCAGGGCCATGGCATCTACCATCATTGAGGAGCAGCCAGAAGAAATGGAAGAAGGACAAACTGGTTTTCAGGAGGAAGAGGACACTCTGGAGAATGCAGAGGAGATTCTGGTAGACTGGTTTGAGGAAAATGAGGAAGCAGAGGAAGCCTGTGAAAGAACAACAGAAAAAAGTACTACAGCTGAATAAGGAGCTGTATAGCCGAGAAGTGATTGAAAGCGCAAGAAAAGAGTACGGGCAGGTCTGTCAGACTGCATTAACAGAAACGGAAAATTATTATGTATGCACATTTTTAAATACTAGGTACGATCTTGAGATGACCCAAAAAGAATTCGAAGACTATCTGATTGGCAGGATGTGGCAGGATGAAGCTTGATGGTGTGATTATAGGACTTCTGCTGATTTTGTGCATGTTCAGCATTTATACAGACCTGAAAGATGGAATGATTTATAACCGGCATCTTTTGTGGATCGGCCTGGCAGCGGTGGTGCTTCATTGGGGTTCTTTTGGAATATATGACGGAAATTGGTGGAAGGAGAATGCATTGCTGGTGGCGGCCGGAATCGGTGTTTCTCTTTTTTTGTATTACCGGAAGATCTGGGCAGGAGGAGACTGTAAGCTGTATTTGATGCTGGTGCTTGGAATGCCATGGAACATTGCAAGAAAGAGTGTTTATGGAATCAGTCTGATATTTTATATTCCGATTCTGGCATTTTTGTTCGGATATTTGTATTTGCTCTGGGAGACCATCCGGATATGGAAAAAGGAGCCAGGCCAAAGCTTATGGAAGAAAGCACTGGCAGGGTTTGCAGTGTATCTAAAATATTATATAGCAATCTTATTTTTTTACCAGATTACACAAAGATGTTTAAACTGGATGGGAATACAGGAGATGAACAGTTGGATCTTGTTTGTCTGGAATCTATTGCTGGTGTATGGAATTTCCAGACTGAATATTTTGAAATATAAAAGTGTGGTGGCAGCATTTTTTGTGGCGGATGTGGTCCTGGGAGGCTTGACAAAGGAAGTTTTTTTGACTCCCCATACCTGGCTAGTATGGCTGGCCGTTCTTTTCTCCGGGATGATCCGCAGTGCTGCAGAGATGGGAAATTATGAAACCATGGAATTAAGTCAGGTCAAGGCTGGAATGATTTTATCAACAGCCAGTTCTGTACTTTTGGCTGGAGATCCGGGAAGTGGATGGGAACGGATTTCGGATGAGTCTTTGGGAGCCCGTCTCACAGATGAGGAGGCAGAGCGCCTGCGGACATACAATGAAAAAAAGAATTCCAGGAAAAACCAGAGGGCAGTCAAAGAGGTGACAGTAGTAAAAAAGGTTCCTTTTGCGCTGTTCATTGCTCTTGGTGCGCTGGTGGTTCTGATAGGAGGTCTTTGGTTATGATGCTGAAAATGGAACATTATGAGAAGGGACATCGGATTGCATCCCTGGCCAAAAGCAGTGAAACAGCAGAAAAAATGCTGGGTGAGGGATATCAGACAGCACTTTTGCAGGGACAGAAACTCATTTTCTATCCCATGGATGTGGAAAACAAAGAAGCGTGGAGTATCGAACTGACAGAAGAAGAAGCCAGGGCTGCACAAGAAACAGGCGAGTACAGCATTCTGGAATTTCAGGATCATGCAGCTTATGTGTATTATGATGCCTGTGCGGTGGACAATGCCTTATTTATTACAAATCGGTGCAATTCCAACTGCATCATGTGCCCGGTAAGCAGCATAGTAAGAAAAAAAAGCGGAATTGCCAGAATTGAAGAGCTGCTGCAGATTGTGAAGCAGATTCCATCGGATGCAGAGCATCTGACCATTACCGGAGGAGAACCGTTCCTGTTGAAAAAAGATCTTTTTCGGCTGTTTTTGACTCTAAAGGAGCAGCTGCCCTATACGGAGTATTTGCTTTTAACGAATGGCAGAGCTTTGGCTGATCCGGAATATTTTCGGCTCTTTCATGAAACGTTTCCAGAAAAAGGGATCATTGGGATTCCCATTCACGGGTATGATGCAGCGTCCCACGATGGGATTACCAGAGCCAGGGGAAGTTTTGGGCAGACGATGATGGGATTGAAACGACTTTTGCGTACCAGAGCGAAAGTGGAGCTTCGCATTGTGGTGAGCCGGCTGAATCTAGAGTTTATAGATAAAATCGCAAAACTGATTGTCCATGAATTTCCAGGAGTGTATACGGTAAAATTTATTGGCCTGGAAATGCTGGGAAATGCTAGGCTGAACCGGGAACAGGTGTGGGTAGATTACCGGACTTCGTTTCAGGCAGTAAAAGAAAGCATCCGTTATCTAGTCCTTCATGGAGTGAATGTAGGAATTTACAATTATCCGCTGTGCTGTGTAGATCAGGGCTTCTGGCCCATCTGTGAGCGCAGTATTACGGACTATAAGATCCGGTACCTGCCGAAATGTGAATACTGTAGAAAAAAAGATGCCTGCGGCGGCATGTTTCAGGGAACATACCGTCTGCTGGATGGGATTGTTGAGGCGGTTCGATGATAGCACCATTTCATTTTAAAAAGCTGAAAAAGCGGCTGTTGATCACAAATGACCTGGGCCAGTATGATTTCCTGACACCAGAAGAATTTGAAAAATTCAGTAACAACCGGCTGGAAAAAGAAGAACCTTTGTATCAGCGGCTGGAAGAGGAACGATTTGTGTACGATACATCACCGGAAAAATTTGCAGAAGACATAAAAATGGAGCTGCGTTCCGGGAAAAGTTATTTGTTTTCTGCTACCAGTCTGCATATTTTTGTGGTGACCAATTTCTGCAATGGATGCTGCGTATATTGTCAGGCACAGAGCAAAAAAGAAAATGCCTGCAAGAAAATGAGCTTTGAGACAGCCGAGAAAGCAGTGGATCTGGCGCTGCAGTCGCCGCAAAGAGAACTAACCTTTGAGTTTCAGGGCGGGGAACCTTTGAGCAATTTTCCGGTAATTCGCCATATTGTGGAATATGCGCAGAAAAAGGCCAAAGAGAAAGAAAAAAAGGTTCATTACAGCATTGTCAGCAATTTGTCTTTGCTGACGGAAGAAATGCTGGCGTTTTTAAAGGAACATGAAATCAGCATTTCTACATCTCTGGATGGAAATCACAGTGTTCATGCCTCCAACCGGCCATTGGCAGACGGACGGGATTCTTATGAGGTTTTAAGAGAGAAGCTGAAACTTCTGGAAGAACAGCAGGTGTCCTATGGAGCCATCCAGACAACCACTAGGAAGTCTCTGTCCTGCAGCCAGGAGATTGTGGAAGAATATGTTTTTCTTGGAATGCACAACGTGTTTCTGCGTCCGCTGACCCCTCTTGGATATGCGCTGGAACGATGGAGTGAAATTGGATACACCACAGAGGAGTTTCTGGATTTTTACCGGAAAAGCCTGGAGTATCTGCTGGAACTAAACAAAGACGGAACTTCCATAAAAGAAGGCCATGCGGTGATTTTCCTGACAAAAATTTTTGATCATTATGGCGTGAACTATATGGAACTGCGTTCCCCCTGCGGAGCAGCCATTGGGCAGATGGCGTATTATTACGATGGAAATGTGTTTACTTGTGATGAGGGACGAATGCTATATGAAATGGGGGATGCCTCATTTAAAATCGGAAACGTGGAGACCGACACTTATGATACACTGATGAATTCCAGACTGTGCCGCATGGTGTGCAAATGCAGCATTCTGGAAAGTCTTCCGAAGTGTTGTGACTGTGCGTACCAGCCGTACTGCGGGACCTGCCCGGTGTTAAACTATGCACTGGAAAAAGATCCGGTGAGCCGAAAAAGCCACAGTTACCGGTGCCGGATTTATGAAGGAATGCTGGATATTCTGTTTGAACTTTTGATGGAAGAAGACAACAGGGAGATTTTAAGGAGCTGGGTAGAATGAAAGAGGAAAAAAAGAAAAAGATCCTGAGTGTGGGATTGATTGTGCTGTTAACTATGGTCTGTTTGTTTGGGCCTGCAGAAACTTCCGAAATGGGGACTATGGGATTTGCTGGAATCCAAGCAGAAGCTTCTGCAATGGTAACGGAAAGCTTGAAACATGCTACATTTTATGGAAAAGAAACGTATGAATGGGCAGACAACGGACGACTGGAGTTTGACTGTGGAGACAGTTATAAAGGCGGTCTGGTGTATGGAGAGCTGGATGGAACCGGGACATATACATATAAAAATGTCGGAACCTATAAGGGAGATTTTACATTCGGACAGCGGGCAGGAGAAGGGACATTTACCTGGAAAGACGGCAGTCTTTACAAAGGAGAATGGTATGAAGACCGGATGGATGGAATCGGTGTTTACCGTTCTTCGGATGGATATAAGCTGGATGGAGTCTTTACCAGAAATAAGTTTACGGACGGTTTCCTGGAATTTACAAAGAGCGGAAATACTTATCAGTATGAAGTAGCCAATGGAAAGTTCACGAAACAGATTACTATTAAATACAAAAATGGCTGCCGGTATACTGGAACCTATTCCAAAACCAAGCTGACGGGCAAAGGAACCATTTCTTATAAAAATGGTGATAAATATACCGGAGAGATTCAGAACGGGAAAAAGTACGGAACAGGAACCTACCGTTGGAAAAGCGGAGCTATATACAAGGGAAGCTGGAAAAAAGACCGGATGAGCGGAAAGGGAACCTATTATTATCCCTCCAAATCCAAAGGGAAAAAACTGACGGGAACCTTTAAAAATAATCAGCCCACAGGCACCTGTGTGTATGTGGCACGCTCTGGATCAAAATACAAAACCACCTGGTCAAAGGGAAAATGTACAAAAGTAGAGAGGTATTCATAAATGGAAGAAAGTTTATTTCCAAAAATCAAGAAATCTGTAACAGATCTGATCCATGATGAAGAGGGAAATATTCCAAGAAGCAAACTGGTTATGATTGGATCGACAATTATGCTTATGGGAATGATGATGGGAATTGATACGCTGGCGGCACATTCTTCCCACCGGTCTCATTCTTCTCATTCCTCTCATGCGTCAACCTCTTATCACCGATCCCATGTATCCCATAGTTCTCATACTTCGGGGTATCACGGTTCCCATGATAATACGCATTCTTCTCATGCGTCTCATGACAACACCCATGCTTCTCACAATAACACCCATTCCAATGTGGCTCATGTAAATTCGAATACAACGCCAAGTCATATGAATACAGCCGGGGGAAGCGTTCCTGGAACGGCACAGATTCCAGTGCCCCAGAAGCCTCAGAGCAATACTTTTATGAAAGATCTGCCAAAGACGGCAGCGGCAGTGCCTTTCTCTATGAAACCGGGAACAACGAAAAAGCCAGATTAAAAGAGAAGGGTGATATATCTGTGAAAGTGAAAAATGTGTACCGAATGGTCCACACAATGGGAAAGACCCAGCCGGGCGGAGTGAGAGGAGGAACGGAAAATTCAGAAAAGGAATGTATTCTCTGGAAAGAAAAGGCAGAAGAGAGGGCTCCTGCCAGAAGTGAAATGGCAATGGCAAAGGCCAGATTTTCCAGGCGGCACGGACAGGAAGAAGATGAAAAGCGTTTGGAAAATTTCACAGGCAGCAGTATGTGCTGAAAAAGAGAAGATGTCTGTTTAAGCTATGCAAAACCATTTGAAAAGATCCGCACAGGATTTTTTCTCAAGCATACTCTGAAAGTGAGGACAAAGGCAGAAAAAGGGAGCAAAAATATGGATCTTGGATTTCTGACAGAGTATTATATTCCGGTAGTTTTGGCTGCCTGTCTGGTGACCGGATACTGCATCAAACACATTGCATGGCTGAACAAAATTTCCAATGAATACATTCCGGCAATTCTGGCGATTCTTGGGGCCATTTTAGCCTGTGTATCTGCAGCAGGAAGCGGCAATGCGGTAACGCTGGAAACCGTGGTATACGGTGCCTTTACGGGGCTGGCAAGCACGGGCCTGCATCAGACCTTTAAACATGTTATTCGAAAAGAGGAGTAAAATGAGTCTTCAGGTGATAGAACGGTATCTTACGAATAACCGGTGCTACCAGGCCGGGGCATCCAGAGAGCCTCACGGAATTCAGATTCATTCCATTGGAACCGGCCAGGGAACGGCAGAAAGTGTGGCTTCGTATTGGAACCAGCCATCTGTGGCAGCCTGTGTCACATATGTGGTGGACGCAGATATTCCGGGAAAGGTTTTGCAGCTTCTCCCGGAGTGGATGCGTTCCTGGGCAGATGCAGGATGGGGAAACCGGGAGCTGATCACCATAGAACTGTGCGAATCCGATTACATTTCCTACACAGGAGGGGCCTCCTATATAGTGAAAGATTCGAAGAAATTTGAAGAAGACATTCGAAGAGGTTATGACACGGCGGTAAAGCTGTGCGCCCAGATCTGTAAAAGATATGGGTGGAACCCTCAGGGGAAGCTGGCCAATGACATGTATCTGATTTCTTCCCACAATGAAGGGCGTCTGGCAGGGCTGTCTTCCGGACACGTGGATCCGGATCATGTGTGGGAAAGATTTGGACTGACCATGGGAGGCTTTCGAAAAGATATAAAAAACTGGATGGAGCAGACGGATCAGAAATACTACATCCGGAAAACCTGGGAGGAGAAAACATCTCAGAAAGGCGTCTATGCATCTCTTGAAAATGCCAGAAAAGCTCTGCCAAAAGGGTATTCTGTTTACGATTCCACAGGAAAAAGAATTTTGGGACCTGCGGTGTTTGAAACCGGGAAGAAATATAAGATGTTGAAAGATCTTCCCCTACGCAAAGAGCCGAGGGGCAGGGGAGAAAAGGTATTGTTTTCGGAAATTCCATCCAGCCGGCGGAAATATTTTAAGAGTGGAAAACAGGGGGGAAGCGCTGATTAAAAAAGGCGTGAAAGACCGGTGTATTGAGGAACACAGGGCAGGAGACAGAGGCGTTTATATGAAACTTGCCAGGGGCTGGATTTTGGCGCAGTACCAGGGGCATGACCGGGTGAAAATTGTGCAAAAGTAAAAGAAAGTTTGTCAGAACAAAGGGACAAAGAACACCAGTGTTTTATAGAAAAGTGCGAAAAAGATTGAAGTTTTGAGCAGTCTGTACGCTGCGCATACGTAACAGAAGAGGAACATGATGAGCAAACCGAAGACAAAAAGATGGAGTTTAATGTTTGATGAAGTTAGGGAGCTTGGAGCTGGTGGCAATGCGGATGTATACCTTGTGGAAGAAAAAGCATCTGGCAGGCGGTATGCATTAAAAGAACTTCGGAATCGAAGTGAGGAAAAGAAAGCACGTTTTCTTCGTGAAATTCAAACGGTGAAAGAAAATGCTGTAAGGATTCCAGGAATTGTGCCAGTGATTGCGGATGATTGTGAAAATTTTTGGTATACCATGCCGATTGCGCAGCCAGTCATGGAAAGGATTCCTGGAATGAATCTGAAAGAAATCATTCAGGGTGTACTTCAGCTTTGTGAGACTTTGGAGCAGCTCCATGACAGGAAAATTTATCACAGAGACATCAAACCAAGCAATATCTATGATTATAACAATAGGTTTTCATTAGGGGATTTTGGATTGGCAGATTTTCCGGAACAGGGTAATTTTACAAAGTCTGATCAGGGACTGGGGGCGGTTTTTACGATTGCACCGGAAATGAAGAGAAATCCCAAAATGGCGGACGGAAGCAAAGCGGACGTTTTTTCACTTGCAAAAACGCTGTGGATGTTTTTAAGCGGCGATGAAAAAGGATTTGACGGGGTCTATGATTTCCTGGATGAGAGCCATAGTTTGAGATCTGTATCAAGATTCAAAAAGGAACATTTGGCTGAAATCGATGAACTGCTTAGGGATTCTACAAATAATGACCCACATCTAAGGCCGGGTATTCATGAATTTAAGGAAAGGCTGTTATCCTGGAGTGAGATTGCAGGTGATTTCGAAAAGTCACAGAACAGTGACTGGCGCTTTCTGACCAGGCAGTTATTTGGAGAACAGGTGCCAGGGTCCTGCGCATGGAGAGAAATTGATCAAATCGTTGCTGTTTTAAATATCATTGGACGGACACCGGCATACAATCATATGTTATTTTCCAGTCATGGAGGATTGGATTTTTCATATGCCAAGAAGGCCGCAGAAAAGGATTGGATTTGTTTGTATGACACGCTGGGGATCTGCCACCTTGTAAAACCTAAAGCATTATACTATGAGGGATTTTCGGAAGATTACAGATGGAGTTATTTTCGGCTGGATTTGAAAAAGGCAGAGCCTGTTCTTGGAAAAAATGATGAAATCAAGTTTGAATATCTGATTGAAGACACACCGGGACATTATGCGGATGCTTCCTGTGTACAGTATGGTGTCTATGAGTATGAGTCGGGAAAATCCCTGCCAGAGGAATACAGGGAAGTGACAAGATATCTGGAAGGGTCTTTTTTGTTTGTCCTGAAAAATGGGCCGTATAACAAGATTCCAGGAACCTATGACGGGCGTCATGGACTGGTTGGAAACGAGGAGTTTCGGGAGTATATTGAAAATTTGCTCCAGATGTATCAGGCATTGTATCAGCGTGCATCCTGCGATGAAACGTTCAAAGCTTTATCAAAAGAAGAAATAGAACAGATGATTCTGAAAAGTCCATATTTTAACAAAAATCCTTTTGTGACAGAAAAGGATGAGGAAGAAGAAAAGAAAAACAGGGAGAAAACAAGAATTCTAATAAAGAAAAAACGGGATTTTATAAAAGAAAACTATAAAGCGTGGAATTTTTCAGAAGCAGTCTGTCTGCAGGCAGAATATCCGGAAAAACCAATTCGGTTCTTCTTTAAATTCAGGGAGTTTTCCGGAGTCGGAGGTTTTGACAGGATACTTCAGAAGCAGAAATATATTTTCCAGGATGGCTTTATTAAGGAAGCAGAGAAAAATGATTTTTCAAAGTGTGCATCTGTAAAGAATCGTGACGAAGCCGTTAAAATCTTGGCAAAAATCAAGAAGGTTATGGAAGAACAGTTAAGAAAGGAAGGTTTGGACGGAGTTTCGGATTACCATACATGGTTTGAAATCGATTTTCAAAGGGATGGAATTCCAGTGTATTTCTTTCAGAAATCAGAGATCGAAGCAGCCATGAGAGCTGCAGATGACAGGCATTATAATCAGCTGGTGGTAGACGAAGAAGGTTCCATCAGAATTCTTTCCGATCATGAGAATGGACTGCTGTATCCGGTCCAGCTGGAAGGATGGAACGCAGGAAACAATTATGTAGGGAAATATTCGAAACTGAGCACGTTGGAGGAAAATTATAGGTGCTGTTTGTATGGATGGTTACAGTATTTGAAGACGGGAAAAGCACAATATGTGGATTATCTTCCAGAAAAAACAGAAGAAGATGTCCTGATCTCTGAAATCAAGGATTTCTACCTGGATTGCGATGCTCAGTGAAGGCTTGATGCTGCCAGTCTTTTTGTACTGGTTTTATTTTGTCTTTGCAGGAAAAACCAAATTCCCCAAAAGAACCGCCATTGGCAATGTGCTGGTATTTTATGGGATTCTTTACGTGATTAAGAGCCTGCTTGCAGAGTCTGCATTTCGTTTGGGATTTACCAATGGATTGATGAGTGAGAGCATGAGTTTCTTCTTCCTCATCTTGTGGATGGAAGCCTGCAGGGAGCAGAAAAACGTTTAGCTGGAAAATATTTCCAGACTGGCAATATTTTCAAAGGAAAGCAGTTTTCGGGAGAGTCCTTCTTTCGGAAACTGCTTTTTTATAGATGCTTCTTCAGAGAAAGAGGCGATTTCAAGCTGATGTATGGAATGGTAGATTTTTTCAACCCTGCCTTCCATAGTTTCGTAGGTTCCGGCATTGGAAATACCGGAAAAATACTGGATCCGGACAAAGACACCTTTTTGAAGGCTTAAAAGCTGACTGTTTAAACGGTGTTTTTCTTCTTCAGACAATTCTTTCCTGGGAATGCGCAGATGATCGTTGGCTTCGGCTTCAATTTCCTCTTCATATCCCCGCAGAGCTGCGAAAGGGCTGAAAATTTTGGCACGTCTGGCAGGAGACATTCTTGGATGGCTCTCTGGCGGTTCGGGAGGGCTTTGAAAAAGAAGGTCTGCATATTTCTGGCTGACGATTTTGCCTGGTGCGGAATGTTTATAATCTTCTTCCATGTGTTTTCCTTTCTTTTGAGAGGGTTACTCTGCTTTGTGTCCGCCAATCTGGGTGTTACGCTCCCGCATGGTGGCGCCTTCTAAGTAGCTGGTGCCTCTTAAAACCGCATTTTTTCCAAATTTCTTTTTGATGTCCAGCATGGCTTCCTGAAGTTGTTTTTCTTTTTCCAGGCGGTTGGTGTCCGTAAAAAGATCCGCCTGAAAAATACCTTCGTCCTGGACAATGCGGTTGGCAGTGAGATTGACCCGGTGGACAGTAAGGGATGGATCTGCGATTTTTTTGAACAGATCTGCGGCAGCTGGAATGATCTGGCTTCCAAGGTTGGTGGGATTGTGAAAACGCACCGATCCATGGGCATTTTTTGGAACGCTGCGGCCGTAATGGTCTGTGCGCAGCTGGCCTTGGTAAGCTCCCTGTGTATAATTTTCCCGGCCGTAGGAAATGTCCAGGGTCAGACCGTCCGTCACAAGGTGCTTATCTGCAAGGGAAAGGGCCAGACTGTCGGCCATTTCCTGAATGATGATCAGCGCCTTCTCATAGGGGTAAGAGCAGCCCAAAACCTGTCCTTCGCTGAAGCTGCTGTTTTCCGGCTTGTAAGATTTGATGTCCTTGATGGTGCAGGGTTCCACACCCCAGGCGTGGTCGATGAGAATTTCCGCATCAATGCCAAATTCATCGTAAAGAATTTCCGGATATTGCAGGCTGATTCTGGCCAGTTCCCCCATGGTATGAATACCGTGGTGCTCCAGCCTGCGGGCAATGGCAGGGCCAGTGTGCCAGAAGTCGGTAAGAGGCCGGTGATCCCAGAGAAGATAGCGGAAAGACTCTTCGTTCAATTCAGCAATGCGGACCCCCTCTTTGTCCGGTTTTGCGTGCTTAGCAGTAATATCCATGGCCAGCTTGGCAAGATAGAGATTGGTGCCGATGCCTGCTGTGGCGGTGATCCCGGTAGCATGTTGGACTTCCTGCACCAGCTTTTTGGCCAGCTGTCTGGCTGTCATGTGGTAATGGGCAAGATAAGAGGACACGTCCATAAACACTTCATCAATGGAATACACCACAATGTCTTCTGGAGAAATGTATTTTAGATAAATCCCGTAAATCTGCCTGGAAAGCTTTTCGTAGTAAGCCATTCTGGGTGGGGCGATGATGCAGGAAGCCTTTAAAGAAGGATCAGCCTGCAAAGCTTTGCTGTCAAAGGAGGAATCTGTAAGGGAAGGCCTGCCATTTTTCTGAATGGCCCTGCCAAGGCGGATCGCTTCGGAAAGTCTGCCTGCATTGACTTCTTTTAATTTTTGGAGTACTTCAAAAAGCCTTGCACGGCCTGGAAGACCGTAGGCTTTCAGGGATGGAGAGACGGCAAGGCAGATGGTTTTTTCGGTACGGCTTTCATCCGCCACCACCAGATGGGTGGTAAGGGGATCGAGATGTCTTGCCGCGCATTCTGCAGATGCATAATAGGATTTTAAATCAATGGCAAGGCAGGTGGGCTGCTCCATGAGGAAGGACTCCTTTCCGGGAAAAAATTTTCGTTCTGTAAAAAGCATTCCTCAGTTTCTTTTATTTTATCATGAAACAGCACCTTTTGGGCAGTTTTTTCATTTTCTGCAGCGTATGCAGAAGTTTTTCATGCATACCAAAGATACCGGAAACAGCCGTTGGAAAAAAGATTCGGATGCTGAAATCTGATTATAGAGGAGTTTTTATGGAGATCTGCGGATTTTGGAGGACATTGTCAGAAATGCGGCGGATTTTATGAAAACCGTTTCCGATATGAACAATCCAAAAGTTGAGGATGTGACAGAGACTATTGAAAAATTTTAAAGAAAAAGCAGAAATTTCCTTCGACAGGCACTTCTTGACAAAGAAATCTAGAAACGTATAATAAAAGAAAAGGCGGCTGGGAGGTGGTCAGATGAAGCATAAGACAAGCAAGATCCTGAATAGAATTCTGGCACTGATTATAGCAGCGGGAATCTGTCTGCCCATTGTGTTTACCGCATGGCAGATGGGATTTTTTACCAAGGAATCCAAAGTGGCGGTGCAGATGCAGGCGGGAGAGGACGCACCTGTTCTGCATATTGCAACGGATTATGATTTTTGCCCCAATTCCTATTACAATAAGGATGGAGAACTGTCCGGGCTTTATATTGAGCTTATGATAGAGGCCTGCAACCGGCTGGGAATGAAGCCGGTATTTGAAACAGATAACTGGATGGGGTGCCGGAAAATGCTGGAAGACGCAGAAGTGGACGTATTGCTGGGGCTGGAGATTTTTTCAAATATGAAAGGAACGCTTCGAACCATTCCCGTGTGTTCCGATGAACTGCGCGTATATGGAAAAAAAGAAATCGACAGTGCGGCAGCATTGGCAGGCAAAAAGGTGGCCTTGATGGCAAGGTCAGTTATTGCAGCAACCTACGATCTGCAATGTGAGTATGTGGAATACAATACCAATACAGAAATCCTGGAAGCGGTAGAAAACGGAGAGGCGGATTATGGGATCTGCCACGGTGCAGTTGCGGAGAAGATCATCGAAAAAAATGGATTTCATCTGGTTTCAGGCTTGGCAGTGGCAAAAAGTTATCCAGCACTGGCAGTACAGGATTCCAAGCCTGAACTTCAGCAGAAACTCAATGAGGTGCTTCAGGAAATGTCTCTGGACGGCACCATAGGCCGTCTGCAGAATAAGTGGATCACGGAATTTCCAAAGGATACTTCCTTAAAGGATGTGATCCAGCAGAATTTGATATTTTACATCGGATTTTTTCTGGGAACCGGGATTGTGCTGTGCATTGCGCTCAGTTTCCGTTTAAATGACCAGTATCAGAAAAAATACATTGCAAAGCTTCTGGAATATCAGGAAAAGCTGAAACATTCTAATGAAGAGACCAGGAAGGCCAATCAGGCCAAAAGCGAATTTCTTTCCCATATGTCCCATGATATCCGCACACCCATGAATGGGATTATAGGCATGACAGAAATGATCAAGAAAAATCTGAAAAATCCTGAGAAAATAGAAGAGTGCCTGGAAAAGATTGATAAAGCTTCGGAGCATTTGCTGTCACTCATTAATGATGTGCTGGATATGAGCAAGATTGGAAACGATGGGGTTAAACTGGAAGAGATTCCCATTGACCTGGATGAAGAGATTGAAAAGATCCATGCCATTGCGGATGTACAGGCGGAAGAAAAAGGCATTGTATTTGAAATTAACAAAAAAGAGATGGCACATTCCGGACTTCTTGGAAGCCCCGGACATCTGCGCAGGATTCTTTTAAACCTGATCAGCAATGCCCTGCGATACAATCGGCCGGGGGGACGTGTTTGTGTGGAAATCCGGGAAAAGGGAAGTGATGGAACATACGCATTTCTGTAAATGAAGGTGTCCGATACGGGCATCGGTATGAGCCGGGAATTTTTGGAAAACAGCCTGTTTAAACCCTTTACCCAGGAAAATGACAGCATCCGTACAGAATATCAGGGCACAGGGCTTGGCATGTCCATTGTCAAAGAACTGGTGGAGCGGATGAAAGGAACCATCCAGGCGGAAAGTGAAGAAGGCGTGGGAACTACCTTTACGGTGACGATTCCACTTAAGATTGGAACCCCAAAACTGCCAGAGACAACAGAGGAGATTCCCAAGTGGGACGTTTCCGGAAGGAAAGTTCTGGCAGCAGAGGATAATGAGCTGAACAGAGAAATTGTGGAATTTATGCTGACGGAAGCCGGTATTCAGTATGATGCCGTGGAAAACGGACAGCAGGCTCTGGAAAAATTTATGGAAATGCCCGCAGGTACTTATGATGCCATTTTAATGGATATTATGATGCCGGTAAAAGACGGTATTTCGGCAGCAAAAGAAATCCGAAACTGTAAAAAAGCAGATGCCGGAAGCATACCGATTATTGCCATGACAGCCAATGCATTTGAAGAAGATGCCAGGAAGTGTTTGGAAGCCGGAATGAATGCCCATTTGTCAAAACCGCTGCGCCCGGAAGAACTGATCGGAACTCTTGCCAGGTGTTGTGGCCAGTATCATGAAACAAAGGAAGAAACAGAAAAATGAAGAAAATAACACAGATTTTTGACGGAGATTATGGATGTGAAGAGCGAAAAGAAGAGGGCTTTTGGGTATCCGTGTCGCTGATGGATGACCAGGGAGAAGAGACCTGGATCAGGGTTTTGGATTCCTGGCTGATAGAAAGAAATCTGGACATCGGCTCTGTGTGGCCGAAAGAAGGAAAGGTATTTGAAAAATAAACAGACAGACACGAAAGAATCCCCCTGGGAAGAGGTACAGAACCATTTCCAGGGGGATTCTTGTATGCAGTTCTTTCAATTATTTCTTTTTGCGGGTGGGGTTGATGGCAACACCGCGGTTGATATCGCCCTCTAAGTCTGCACCAAACTCATAGTCATTTCCAGGAAGGATGGCGTTTAAGATGATGCCGGAAAGGGCAGCGATTGCCAGACCGGTTAAAGTGATGGAAGTTCCGAACACGTGGAAGGTCAGTCCATCAGAGAAACCAAGGCCGCATACCAGAATCACAGCTGCAATTACCAAGTTTCTGGATTTTGTCAGGTCCACATGGTTTTCTACCACGTTGCGGACACCGATGGCGGAAATCATTCCGTACAGCATGAAGCTGACACCGCCGATGATGGCAGAGGGCATGGAACCGATGACTTCAGCCATTTTCGGAATGAAGCTTAAGATAATGGCAAAGACAGCAGCGATGCGGATGACTCTGGGATCATGGACATGGCTCAGTTCCAGAACACCGGTGTTTTCACCATAAGTGGTGTTTGCAGGACCGCCCACCAGTGCAGAAAGGGTGGTTGCCAGACCGTCACCGATCAGAGTCTTATCAAGACCTGGATTGGCAATGAAGTTTTCTCCTACAGTTGCAGAGATGGCAGACATATCGCCGATGTGCTCCATCATGGTAGCAAGGGCAATAGGAGCCATAACCAGAATGGCAGTCAGGTTAAATTTGCACAGCTGGAAAGGAGGAAGTCCTACCCAGGAAGCAGAAGCAATACCGGAGAAGTTTAAGATAGCACTGCCGTCCGGGTTGGTGATTCCAAGAAGATGCAGAATGACTGCCACAGCATAGGAAATCACAACGCCCATGAGGATGGGGATGATCTTGAACATGCCCTTTCCCCAGATGTTGAAGACGATGATGGTGCCAAGTGCGATTAGTGCGATCAGCCAGTTTGTGGAAGCATTGGAGATGGCTGACGGAGCCAGGGACAGACCAATGCAGATGATGATGGGACCGGTTACAACGGGAGGCAGATAATGCATGACACGTTTCACACCTGCCAGACGGATCACCAGAGCCAGAATCAGGTATAACAGACCGGCGACTACAATACCGCCGCAGGCGTAGGGAAGTTTTTCACCCATGGTCATATCAGCAAAGATGCCGGTATCCAGGTTGGCAACAGTGGCGAAACCTCCCAGAAATGCAAAAGAAGAACCCAGAAAAGCAGGTACTTTCAGCTTTGAGCAGAGATGGAAAAATAAAGTTCCAAATCCTGCGCAGATCAAAGTTACCTGAATCGAGAGTCCTTCTCCGTTGAAATAGGTGTTTACCAGAATCGGCACCAGAATGGTGGCTCCAAACATGGCAAACATGTGCTGCAGCCCAAGAAGAAGCATCTTGGGGATACCCAGTGTCCGGGCATCTTTGATGATCACACTTTTTTCATCCATTTTGCATGGACCTCCTTCAAAATTTTTATCTTGTTCAGCATATCGCGTTTGTGCCAATTCGTCAATATGTGATCGGCCCAGGAAGAGAAAAATGTGAAAAATGTAAAATTTACTACGAATGCGGCGGCAGCTGCGGGAGCGCAAAGGTGCGCAGCAGCTGACTTTCATGTATGGTTGTGCCGCCATCAGGCGGCATGTTCGTTTATTGGAAGAATTTCACCACGATAATCACTGCGCCGAGGACGGTGAGCACAATTCCCAGGGCACGGTTCAGAGTCTTTGCAGAAGCTTTGTTGGCAAAGACGGCAGCGACTCTGGCGAAGAACAGGGTGCTTGCCATGCACAGAAGCAGTACAGTGATATCCGGCATTCCGCCCAGATAAAAATGACTGGCAGCGCCGGTAAATGCGGTAAAGGTCATGATGAATACACTGGTGCCAACGGCGGTTTTCAGCTCGTAGCCAAGAACGGAGGTGAGGATCAAAAGCATCATCATGCCGCCGCCGGCTCCCACAAAGCCGCAGATCAGGCCGATGATGATTCCGCAGAGAATGGACTGGATGATCCGGGTCTTTTTGTCAACGGCCATCATAGTTTCCTTGGTGGTCATGACAGGTTTTACAATAAATTTGATTCCAAGAAGCATGGTCATAACAGTGGAAAAGCTGCCCATGGTATTTCCAGAAATAAATTTGGAAAGAAAGCTGGCAATGAAGGTAAAAATCATAACCGTAAACATCATCACAAGCCCGTTTTTAATATCCAGGTTTTTGTTTTTTCCATATTCATAAGCGGAGACAGCACTGGCCAGCACATCACTGGCGAGAGCGATTCCGATGGCCTGGTAAGGTTCCATGCCAAGGAAGGTGATGAGCATGGGGCTGATGACAGCGGCGGCACTCATTCCGGCAAAACCGGTGCCAAGACCGGCACCGAGGCCGGCAAGAATGCAGACAAGAATGGTAGTAAGCATAAAGATGCTCCTTTCTGGTTAAAGATTAGATAAAATGTTCTGCTGGATTTTTTGAAGGACATGCCAGGCCTGTTCCAGATCGGCATGAGAAATGCCAGCGTTAAGGAGTGTGCCAAACTCCTCCTGGGCCAGGCGGCCTTCTTCTGTAACAGGATCTGCCAGATCAGTAAGAATCAGGCGCTGGATGCGCCGGTCAGAAGAGTCTTGGGATCTGGTTAAAAAACCGCGCTTTGCCAGAGTTTCAATGGCAACGGAAGCATTTCCCGTGCGGATGCCCCGCAGTTCACACAGATCCCTGGCGGTGTTGTGGGATGGATTGTTGGCGAGAAACAGAATTACATCGAAACAGGTCTGATTCAGGTCGTATTTTCTGCAGATGGGGCGGCAGACATTCTCATAAAGTTTGGAAGCTATGGTATTGAGAGAAACAATGTCTAACGGATTCATAAAATGGATCACCTTCTTTACTCTAAAATTGAATAGTCTAATATTAGAATAATATTCCGAAAATGTCAAGGAAAAAAGCATATGGAAAAACGGATGCAGATATGATAAGATAGACTACAGTTGCGAAAAATGTTGAAAAACATAAGACGAGGTGAAAAATGGCAGGAAAAGCAGCTTTTTTTGATATTGATGGAACGCTGTGGGACAGCTGTAATGAGATTCCGGAAAGTACCGTGGAAGCCATACGGAAACTCCGGGAAAATGGGAACCTGGCTTTTTTGTGCAGCGGAAGAACCAGAGCCTATATTCAGAATCCGTCCCTGCTGGAGATTGGATTTGATGGGATTGTGTCCGGATGCGGTACTATGATTGAATATCAGGACCGGGTGGTTTTCTATCACCAGATGGAAAAAGAACTGGCAGTAAAGACGGTGGAAACTGTGCGCAGGTATGGATTTCGTCCCATCCTGGAGGGCAGAACCTATATTTATATGGATCAGAAAGATTTCCAGAATGATTATTATGGGAAAAAGTTAAATGCAGAGCTTGGAGAGCGTCTCATTGGGATTACGGAGCATTGGGGAGAATGGGAGATTTCCAAGCTGTCCTGTGCCACAGATTCGCCGGACAGAGAGGCCTGCTTTCAGGCATTGAGTCTGGATTTTGATTTTATGATCCACAATCCTTTTGTGGCCGAGATGGTGCCCAAAGGATTCCACAAAGGAACCGGGATCCAGAGAACCTGCGAAATGCTTGGGATTTCTCTGGAAGATACCTTTGCATTTGGAGACAGTGTCAACGATCTTGGCATGTTTGAAGCGGCCAAAACGGCAGTGGCTATGGGAAACGGTACTCAGGCTGCAAAAGATGCGGCAGACTATGTGACCACCCCGCTAAAAGAAAACGGCATCTGGAATGCCTGCCGGCATTTTGGACTGATTTAGAAAACATACCTCTGTGAAAACGGAGATGTTTTAAATATTTTTAATGACGAAATTACAAGAAAGAAGGACAGAATTGCGATGACAGTCAGCGAGAGAATTGAAAAGCTCCGTGCAGTGATGAAGGAAAAAAACGTAGACGCTTATCTGGTGCCTACAGACGATTACCACTGCTCTGAGTATGTGGGAGAGTTTTTTAAGTGCCGGAAATATATCACCGATTTTACTGGGTCTGCAGGAACCGCAGTGATTATGCAGGATATGGCAGGCCTGTGGACAGATGGCCGGTATTTTATCCAGGCAGAACGCCAGATTGCAGGAAGCGGTGTGACTCTGTTTAAAATGGGAGAGCCGGGAGTTCCTACGGTAGATGAATTCCTGGAGAACCATTTAAGCATGGGACAGTGCTTGGGGTTTGACGGCAGAACCATGGCAGCAGCCAGAACCGAAAAGCTGGTGGAAAAACTGGAACACAAGGGTGTGGAAATTTCCTGTGAGGAAGACCTGATCGGAGAAATCTGGGAAGACCGTCCGGCTATGTCCTGTGAGCCGGTGTGGGAGCTTGACATCATGTGGAGCGGAAAGAGCCGCGCAGATAAGTGCCAGGAAATCCGTGACCTGATGAAAAAAGAAGAGAAGGATCTGTTCCTTCTGACTTCTCTGGAAGACATTGCCTGGCTGTTAAACATCCGTGGAAACGATATTCACTGCTGCCCGGTAGTTCTGGCTTATCTGATGATGACAGAAAAAGAGATTCTTCTGTTTGCTGACAAAAAGGCATTTCCCCAGGAAATCCAGGACAAATTGGCAGCAGACGGCGTAACCTTACATCCTTATGAGCAGATTTATGAGGAAGTAAAAGGAATCCGCAAGGGAACCAAAGTGGTGCTGGACAAAGAAAAAGTCAACTACCTCCTGCTTCAGAACATCAGCCAGGGAGCCATTATTTGCGATGAGCAGAATCTGACCCTGCTTCCAAAGGCCATCAAGAATCCGGTGGAAGTGGAAAATATGAAAAAAGCCCATATCCGTGATGGCATTGCCCTGACAAAGTTTATCTGTTGGCTGAAAAAGAACATTGGCAAAGTGCCTATGACGGAATTAAGTGTAACAGACAAGCTTTACAGCTTCCGCAAAGAGCAGGAGCATTTCCTTGGCAACAGCTTTGATCCTATTGTTTCGTATGGAGAACATGCTGCCATGAACCACTATTCTGCTACCGAAGAGACTGATGTGCCTATTGAGCAGAAGGGATTTTTACTGGCAGATACCGGCGGACATTATCTGGAGGGAACCACTGACACCACCAGAACCGTTGTCATGGGACCTCTGACAGAAGATGAAAAAGTGCATTTTACGGCAGTCCTGCGGGGAATGTTAAATTTAGGTGACGCCAAGTTCCGCTATGGCTGTACTGGCCAGAACTTAGATTACCTGGCAAGACAGCCGCTGTGGGAGAGAGGAGAAGACTTCAACCACGGAACCGGCCATGGGGTTGGATATTATTTAAGCGTTCATGAGGGACCAAACAGCTTCCGCTGGAGAGTGCTTCCGGGACAGCGTCCGGCTACGGTCTTTGAGGAGGGTATGATTACCTCTGACGAGCCGGGCTATTACGTAGAAGGTGCTTACGGCATCCGCCACGAGAATCTGCTGGTGTGCAAAAAAGCAGAAGAAAATGCTTTTGGCCAGTTTATGTGCTTTGAGCATCTGACCATGGTACCGTTTGATCTGGATGGCGTGATTCCGGAGCAGATGACAGCAAAAGAACGGGAACTGTTAAATGCTTACCACAAACAGGTATACGAAACCATTTCTCCTTCTCTGAATGAAGAAGAGAAAGAGTGGTTAAAGGAAGCAACCAGAGAAATCTGACAGATTTCTGCAAAAACAGGGGCCAAATTTGAAAATTCTATTTTCAAAAAGCAGAGTGCTGATATGCATTCTGCTTTTTGATCTTTCTATTGACAAAGAAAAATAAATGGTATTATACTAACCCAATGTGAAATATGAAAAAATATGTGATGTCTTTTACAGCGAGAAGGAAACGAAAAAATGTCAGCAGAAAAACAAAAAGACCCTATTAGTCAGGCTTTAAGAGCCGAAAAAGAAAACATCATAACACTTGGAACAAGGCTGTTTCAATGCCCGGAACCAGGATTTCAGGAAGTAGAATCAGGGAAGATTCTTGCTTCTTTTTTGTTGCAGGAAAATATCAAAGTAGAAAAAGGAATTGCCTTTACCGGATTAAAAGCTTCCATCGGAAAAGAAGGCGGATACCATATTGTACTGGCAGCTGACATGGATGCATTGTATGTGAATCAGGGAACCGGACGCTATCCGTTTCACTCCTGCGGGCACAGCATTCAGACATCTGTCATGGCGTATGTGCTGAAAATCCTGAAGGATCTTCAGATTCCGGAAAAGACAGGAGGGAAGGTCAGCTTTCTTGCCACACCTGCAGAAGAATTTATTGATTTTGATTATCGAAACCAGCTGATAAAAGAAGGAAAGATCCGCTATTATTCCGGAAAACAGAATATGATTGCGGATGGTGTATTTGATGATGCAGACTGTGTGATCAGTATGCATATCAACGGAGAAACCGGCACACTCTTTGACGTTGGCTCTACACTTGCAGGATTTCTTGCAAAAAAAGTGACCTTTCATGGAAAAGCGTCCCATTCCGGGGCAGCGCCTCATCTTGGAAGAAATGCCCTCCACGCAGCTTCTTTATGCATGAATGCCATTGCTTTTATGAAAGACCAGTTTGCCAGAGAAGACGGTGTCAGCATTCATCCGGTGCTTACCTCTTCCGGAGGAAGCGTCAATGTGATTCCGGAAGAAGTGGTGATGGAGACCTACATTCGTGCCAATACACTGGAGGCACTTCTGGAAGCGTCCGGAAAGTTCGATGACTGTGCCATTTACAGTGCAAAGGCTTTGGGAATGACCTGTACGGTGGAAGATAAGACCGGCTACATGCCGCTGAAACAGTCCGATGAGATCAATCAGGTGATTTATGAGAATATGCGTAAGATCTGTCCGGATGAGAAAATTGTAAAAGGAGTCATATCGGGTGCCTCCGGGGACATCGGAGATCTTGGATATCTGCTGCCCTGTGTGCAGTTTGGCTTTTCCGGTATGAAGGGGCGGATCCATAGCAGTGAATTTGAGATTGTAGATGAAGAAAATGCATATCTTTATACGGCAGAGGTAGTGCTTCGGACAGTGAAAGACATTCTAGAGGATCCGAAAAAACAGGTACGCAGAAAAGATTACGCACAGCGGAAACAGTTTTATCTGGACAACTGGCTTCATGCCGAAAAATCTTGACAGCAGATAAGGAAAAGACATATGAGTGAGGAAATTTTAAGGGTAGAAGACCTGACAAAGATTTATCCAGGCGGCGTTCTGGCGAATTACAAAGTAAATTTCAGCATTGACAGAGGAGAAATCCACGCGCTGGTAGGAGAAAACGGCGCTGGCAAATCTACATTGATGAAAATGCTGTTCGGAATTGAAGAGATTACCAGCGGAAAAGTATTTCTGAATGGAAAAGAAGTCCATTTCCGCTCCAGTACCGATGCAATCCGGGCCGGGATCGGAATGGTACACCAGCATATGATGCTGGTACCGTCTCTGACCGTGGCGGAAAATCTGGTGCTTGGCATTGAACAGAAAAGAGGACTGTTCCTGGACCGAAAAAAAGCAATTCAGGAGACGGAAGAGATTTCCAGGAAATACAACCTTCACGTGGATGCAGAAAAACGGGTGCGGGACATTTCCATTGGAATGAAGCAGAAACTGGAAATCCTGAAGACCATGTACCGTGGGGCAAAGATTATCATTCTGGATGAACCCACTGCTGTGCTGGCACCCCAGGAGACGGAAGAATTGTTTGAGCAGCTTCTGAACCTGAAAAAGGAAGGCTATACCATTATCTTCATTTCTCATAAGCTTCAGGAAGTGAAACAGATCTGTGACCGTCTCACCGTATTAAAAGACGGAAAATCCATTGCAACCTGCAGGGTTTCGGATGTGACCACAGAAGAAATTTCCAGAATGATGGTGGGAAGAGATGTAAAACTTTCCTACGAAAAAACAGAAAAAGAAAAAGGGGAACCCATCCTGACCGTGAAAAACTTAAACTACACGGACCGGTTTGGGACAAAAAAACTGGACAATCTGAACTTTTTCCTGAGAAAGGGAGAAATTCTGGGAATCGCAGGAATTGAGGGAAATGGACAGAAAGAAGCCATGGAAATCCTGACAGGGAACAGAAAAGCAGAAAGCGGCTCTATTTTGTACCAGGGCAGGGATTTATGCAGGACCAGTATTTCGGAAGACCGGGATCTTGGAATTGCCCATGTGCCGGAGGACCGGAATCTGGATGGCTGTGCGCCCCTTATGAGTGTCCGGGATAACCTGATTGCAGTGGGAATGAAACGGTTTGCCAGAAAGGGTGTGCTGAAGAAAAAAGCCATCGAAGAGTACTGCCAGACCTGCGTGCGGGATTATAAAGTAAAGACAGCCAGTCTGGATATTCCCATCAAAAGCCTTTCCGGAGGAAATGTCCAGAAGGCCATCGTGGCAAGAGAGTTTACGGCAGGAGCGGATGTGATTGTGCTGAACCAGCCCACAAGAGGTGTGGATGTAGGAGCCATGGAATTTATCCACAAGAAGATTTTAAAAATGCGGGATGAAGGCAAATCCCTGATTCTGGTAAGTGCCGACCTTGCGGAGCTAAAAGCTTTAAGTGACCGGATCCTGGTATTCTGCCAGGGCAGGACGGTGGGAGCCGTTGAAAACGTGGCAGAGACAACGGATGAAGAACTGGGTTTGTATATGCTTGGATTAAAGCAGGATCCGGAAGAAGTACAGAAGGAGGCTTAAAGAGGCATGAAAAAGACAAAATTCAACTGGTACGGCCTGATCAGAGTGACGGCCTCGATTCTGATTTCGCTGGTGATTGCTGCCGTGATTATTTTTCTGGTGGCAGAGGATCCCAAGACTGCCTTATATAAATTTCTTCTTGGCCCCCTGACAACCAAGCGAAATTTCTTCAATGTGATTGAAACCATGATTCCACTGGTGTTCTGCGGACTGGCCCTCAATGTAATGCACAAAAGCGGCCTATTTTCCATGGTGGCAGACAGTTCCTTTTATTTTGCAGGTGTGACAGCGGCAGCCATTGCCATCACCTGTCCGCTGCCAAACATTCTTCATCAGATTGTGATTCTGGCAGCAGCTGCCGCAGTAGGCGGACTGATCGGCCTGATTCCTGTGGCAGTGAAAAAGAAAACCGGGGCCAATGAACTGGTAGTTTCCCTGATGATGAACTACATTTTCTTCAATGTAGGCTACTGGCTGATTCGGAATTTCTTCCTGGATAAATCCAATGGAGCCTATTCAGTAAGCTTTTTAAAAACAGCAACCCTTGGAAAAATGTTTCAAAAGACCAATACCCATTACGGCCTGCTGATTATGATTGCAGCAGTGATTGTGATGTGGTTTCTTATGGAGCGTTCCCAGTTTGGCCGGAAACTGCAGATTACCGGTTCCAATGAAAATTTTGCCCGCTATGCAGGAATCAATGTGGGCGGTGTCATTCTGGGCTCCCAGCTCATCGGCGGTATGCTGGCAGGACTTGGCGGCGGCGTGGAAATGATCGGTATGTATACCAAATTTGAATGGGTAACAAGCCAGACCTATGTCTGGGATGGAATTCTGATCAATCTGCTGGCCGGTACGAAACCGTTGATGATTCCAGTTGCTGCCTTTCTGATTTCCTATATCCGGATTGGAGCTTTGGTCATGTCCAGAGCCGGGGATGTGGATTCAGAGATCGTATCCATTATCCAGGGAATTATGATTATGCTGATTGCTTCGGAACGGTTTTTGTACCGCTTAAAACAGAACCGGGAAGAGAAAGAAGCACTGGAAAATCAGAAGATGGGGGAGGACGCATAACATGGGATTTTTTCTGAAACTTGATTTCTGGTTTACCGTGCTGCGCTGCACAACGCCGGTGCTGTTTGCTACCCTGGCAGCGCTGATCGCAGACCAGAGTGGAATGTTAAATCTGGGCCTTGAAGGAGCCATGACTATTGGAGCGCTCTGCGGCGTTCTGGGAAGCGGCTATACAGGAAGCCTGTTTGTAGGACTGCTCTGCGGAGTGGCAGCAGGTACCGCCTTTACCATGCTACTGGCCTATTTTATCCAGCATTTGAAAGCAAATCAGGTCATTACAGGCGTGGCACTCAATCTGGCTGCCAGCGGCGGTTCGGTCTTTATTCTCTATTCTCTGACCGGAGATAAAAATGCCAGCAATTCCCTGATTTCTTCTGCTTTCCCAAGCTGGAAGATTCCTGTCCTTGATCAGATCCCTGTAGCAGGACAGGTGCTTTCCGGTCATAACTGTCTGACCTATCTGGCATTTTTACTGGCCGTGGTTTTCTTTGTTGTACTGAAAAAAACAGCCTTCGGTATTCATCTGCGGGCAGTGGGCGAATCCGAAGAAGCAGCTTCTTCCGTGGGAATTCAAGTACAGAAAGTACGGTATCAGGCAATGTTTATCAGCGGTATACTTGCCTCTCTAGGTGGCATGTATCTGTCAATGGGCTATGTAAACCGTTTTACAGCCGGGATGGTGGCAGGCCGAGGCTACATTGCACTGGCAACCAATGCCATGGCAGCAGGAAGTGCGCTGCTTGGAATGTTCAGCTCTGTGCTGTATGGATTTGGAAGCGGGATCTCTATTTATCTTCAGAATGAAAATGTAGATCCCTATCTGATCACGACAATCCCGTATGCGTTTATCATTGCGTTTTATGTGATCTTCAGCGCATACTATCTGCACAAAAAGAAGTCCGTGAAATTGTAGATTTCTGATATCCTGAAAGCGGATGGTCTGTACACTGTCTGCTTCATGATATAAATAATTATCTCAATATGAGGAGGAACCAACCAATGAAAAAAACTTACAAGAAAACAACCGCTGCAGTGATGGCTTCTTTCCTGGCAGTCTCTACAGCCTGTGCCGCGCTTCCGGTGGCAGCAAGCGCTGAAGAAGATGGCAAGCTGAAAGTAACTCTGTGCGTAGGCCGCAAGAATGACCTTTCTTTCCAGCAGTCTGCTTATGAAGGCGTTATGAAAGTTCAGGAAGAACTGGGAGATAAATATGAAGTCAATGTGGTCGAGATGAGTGATGATACCACCAAATGGGAAGCAGCTCTTTACGATGCAGCAGACAGCGGATCCGATATCATTATTGGTGCAGCATTCCAGAACAAAGAGAACTTTGAAAATATTCCGTTAGACTATCCGGATACCAAATTTATCCTTCTGGATCAGGATGTGGATTACAGCTCCGGAGATTTAAGCAACGTACTCAGTGTCCTGTTTGATTCCAACCAGTCTGGATTCCTGGCAGGAGCAGCCGCTGCTTACTATACGGAAAGTGAAAATGGAAATGCAGACAAAGTTATCGGCTTTGTTGGCGGAACCGAGAGTTCTACTGTAAACAACTTTCTGGTAGGATATGCAGAAGGTGCCAAATATGTAGATCCGGAAATCAAAGTCCTGACTGCTTATGTAGGAGATTTTCTGGATACCGCAAAAGCAAAAGATCTGGCAAACGCTCAGATGTCTGAAGGAGCAGACGTTGTCTTCCAGGTAGCAGGAGCCGCTGGAAACGGTGTGATTGAAGCTGCTTCTGAAAAAGAAGGTACAGTAGCCATTGGTGTGGACAGTGACCAGTATGCAGCTCTGGAAGGTTCTGACCTGCAGCAGGCCGTTATGACTTCCAGTCTGAAGATGCTGAACAATGCAATCTTTAAGATCTGTTCTGATTATGCAGAAGATCAGGATTCTGTACCGTTTGGCTCTGTGGTTACTTATGGCCTGGAAGAGGATGCTGTCGGAATCGTTTTTAATGACCGTCTGACAGAGTGTATTGGCGAGGAAAATGTACAGAATGTAAAAGATATTCTGTCCAAGATCCAGTCTGGCGAAATCAAGGTTTCTGATGTCAGCGAATTAAGTGATGACGAGCTGTCTGCTATTGTCAACGGCTGATGGATATGGTAAAAGGAATCATTGACAGCCATGCGCATGTCTGCGGAAAAGACCTGTTCCCCAGGTGGGAACAGGTCATCCGGGATGCAAAAAATGTGGGAGTAGAAAAAATTCTGATTATCTGCACAGAAACAGAAGAAGCAAAAAGAGCTGTTTCCATTGCAGAAAAAGATCTCATGTTTGATGTGGCATGTGGATTTTATCCAAATGATATTTTAAAGGTTACGGACAAAGACTGGCAGGAACTGGAAAAGCTGGTGCGCCATCCGGCAGTAAAAGCGGTGGGAGAGATTGGAATGGATTATTTTCCCTACGAGACCGTTGTCCCAGCTGGGCTTCAAAAAGAAGCATTTATCCGTCAGATGCAGCTGGCAGAGCAGGTAAAGAAACCCATTGCAGTTCATATGCGCCTCGCAACGGAGGATACCAGAACTTATATGCGCCAGTATCTGAAAACCGGAGGTATTATGCACTGCTACAGCGGCGGATATACGGCAATGCAGGATTTCCTGGACATGGGCATGTACATTTCTTTCTCCGGAAATATTACCTTCGAGCTGGACGATCTGGAAACCCAGAAGGCAGTAAAAGAAGTACCCCTTGACCGGATTCTGGTAGAAACCGATGCGCCATCCCTTACGCCGGCACCTGTACAGAACCGCCAAAATGAACCACAATATGTACGGTATGTGATTGACCACATCTGCAGACTTAGAGGAATTTCGCCGGAAGAACTGGTAAAGGCTGTAGGAGAAAACTACCGGAGACTGTTTCAGGAGACAGAGGCATAACAGAAGAAAGGAAATAGCCAGGCAGGGCAGATGATTGCCTTTGTTTGGCTATTTTTTTGACTATAGGAGAATACACCATCTTCTGGCAGTTTCATAGAATAATAGCAAAAGAAGAATCAGGAGATATCCCATGCAGCCACTTTTAGAAGTGAATCATGTCGGTTTTTCCTATCACAGCGAAAGCGGCGAAACCACCGCACTCTCCGACATTACCTTCTCCCTGAAAGAGGGGGAATTTGTCAGCATCGTGGGGCCCAGCGGCTGCGGAAAATCTACGTTACTTTCCTTAATCAGCGGACTTCTCGTACCGGAATCCGGCCAGATTCTCCTTCACGGCCAGGATGTCCGGGATTTTCATACCGGGATTGGATATATGCTTCAAAAAGACCATTTATTTGAATGGAGAACCATCTGGCAGAATGTGCTTCTTGGACTGGAAATTCAGAAACGGATTTCCAGGAAAACCATGGAGCACACAGAAGAAATGCTGAAGGATTATGGACTTTTGGGGTTTAAACAGGCGCGCCCATCCCAGCTTTCCGGCGGTATGCGCCAGAGGGCAGCCCTGATCCGCACACTGGCCCTCGATCCGGATCTTCTGCTTTTGGATGAACCGTTTTCCGCTCTTGATTATCAGACACGTCTTTCTGTGTGTGATGACATTGCAGGAATTATTCGAAAAGAGAAAAAGACCGCCCTTCTGGTTACCCATGATCTGGCGGAAGCCATCAGCATGGCAGACCGGGTGATCGTCCTTTCTGCCAGACCGGCGAAAATCCGCCGGATTGTGCCGATTACTCTGGATCTTCCAGAGAGGACTCCCATGAAAACCAGAAATGCACCGGAATTTAAAGACTATTTTAATCTGATCTGGAAGGAGCTGAACACTGCCCATGCCTGAACATTCTGTTTATCAGACCCGGTATCTTTTGCGTCAGCAGCGCCGGAGACAATTCATCCATCTTTCACGGCTGTTCCTTGCCGTGGCTTTTTTCATTTTATGGGAAACTGCGGCGGATCTCGGATGGATCGACAGCTTTTTCTTCGGCAGCCCTTCCCGCATTGGACGGCTTTTTATAAAGATGATTTCAGATGGAACACTGGCGCTGCATGTGGGAACGACCCTCTTTGAAACGCTGGTCAGTTTTTTCCTGACAGTGCTGCTTGGAGTGGGTATTGCGGTGCTTCTCTGGGTCAGCAGCACCATGGCGGAAATTCTGGAACCCTGCCTGGTGATTTTAAACAGCCTGCCAAAGTCCGCTCTTGCGCCTCTTCTTATCGTGTGGCTTGGCGCCAATATGCGGACTATTGTGGTGGCAGGCATTTCCGTGGCGATTTTCGGAACAATTTTAAACCTTTATACGGGTTTTAAAGAAACAGACCCGGAAAAACTAAAGCTTATTTACACCCTTCACGGGACCAGAAAGGATGCCCTGTTTCGTGTGGTTCTGCCTTCCACGGTTCCTCTTATGATCAGCATTTTAAAGGTAAACATCGGACTGTGCCTGGTGGGAGTAATTATTGGAGAATTTATTGGAGCCAGGCAGGGACTGGGGTATCTGATTATCTACAGCAGCCAGGTGTTCAAACTGGATGCCGTGCTGCTGGCCATTTTAATCCTGTGCGTGGTGGCGGCTTTACTGTACTGGGGAATCAGCAGCCTGGAGAAGGTGTGCGGACAGAAACGAGACCAGTAGAAACCCGTGTACAAACGTTGAAATCGGGGGTATAATGAAAAAGAACGATGAAAATTACAGGATGTCAGGGAGTAAACAAACCGTGAACGACAAGTTACAGGATAAACAGATACCAAAAAAGAACAGTCAGAAAAGAAATTACCAGAAAGAACTGGAAAAGGTTCTTGGGCAGGTGGAACAGTCAGAAAACGTTCCATCCCTGCTTCTCCACAGCTGCTGTGCCCCATGCAGCAGCTGGGTGCTGGAGTACCTTTCCCAGTATTTTCGGATTACGATTTTGTATTTTAATCCAAACATTGCGCCTGCAGAAGAGTATGACAGGCGGGTGGAAGAGCAGAAACGGCTGGTGCAGGAGATGCCTATGAAGCATCCGGTGTCCGTGATAGAAGGACGCTACCAGCCGAGAGAATTTTATGAAGCAGTGAAAGGCTTAGAAAAAATTCCAGAGGGCGGTGCGCGGTGTGAAGCGTGTTTCCGGCTGCGTCTTCTGGAGGCAGTAAAAGCGGCAAAAGCCGGAAATTTCGATTATGTCACAACAACGTTGACCATCAGTCCGATGAAAAATGCAGAGACCTTAAACCGAATCGGCCAGGAGTGCGCAGAAAAAATGGGAGCGGTCTGGCTGCCTTCTGATTTTAAAAAGAAAAACGGATACAAACGCTCGGTGGAGCTGTCTTCTGAGTACGGACTTTATAGACAGGATTACTGCGGCTGTGTATTTTCCAGAAAGGAGCGGGAAGAACAAAAAAGCCGTATTGTGCAGAAAACTGAAATATGATAGACTGTTTTCAAATTTAAAAAATTGAGGAGTGAAAAAATATGGCACAGTTATGGGGCGGCCGTTTTACAAAAGAAACGGACAAGCTGGTATACAATTTTAATGCATCCATTTCCTTTGACAAAAAATTTTACCGTCAGGATATTGAAGGAAGCAAAGCACATGTGAAAATGCTGGCAAAGCAGGGTATTTTAACTAAAGAAGATGAAGCACAGATTCTGGAGGGACTCGAGGGGATTCTTCGGGACGTGGAAAACGGAACCCTGGAAATCACCGATGAGTACGAAGATATCCACAGCTTCGTGGAGGCAAATCTCATTGACCGGATCGGCGATGCGGGAAAACGCCTGCACACTGGACGCAGCCGGAACGACCAGGTGGCACTGGATATGAAGCTTTACACAAGAGACGAGATCTGCGCCATTGACGGAGAGTTGTATGAGCTGCTGGAAACCTTGTTAAAACTGATGAAAGAAAACCTTGAGACCTATATGCCGGGATTTACCCATCTGCAGAAGGCACAGCCGGTGACCCTTGCTCATCACATAGGCGCTTATTTTGAAATGTTCCGCCGGGACAGAGAGCGCCTGGCAGATATTTATAAGAGAATGAACCTGTGCCCTCTTGGAAGCGGCGCACTGGCGGGCACCACCTATCCGCTGGACCGCGCTTATACCGCAGAGCTTCTGCATTTTGACGGTCCCACCAGAAACAGCATGGATTCAGTAGCAGACCGGGATTACTTAATTGAACTGCTCTCTGCCATGTCTACGATTATGATGCATTTAAGCCGGTTCTGTGAGGAGATTATCACCTGGAATACCAACGAATACCGATTTGTGGAGATTGATGACGCGTACAGTACAGGCAGCAGCATCATGCCCCAGAAAAAGAACCCGGATATTGCAGAGCTGGTACGGGGAAAGACCGGCCGTGTATACGGAGCACTGATTTCCCTGCTGACCACCATGAAAGGCCTGCCTTTGGCATACAACAAAGATATGCAGGAGGACAAAGAACTGACCTTTGACGCCATGGATACGGTAAAAGGCTGTATTGCCCTGTTTAACGGCATGGTTTCTACCATGCGTTTTAATAAGGAAATCAGTGAAGCGAGTGCAAAGAATGGATTTACCAATGCTACGGATGCAGCCGATTATCTGGTAAACCACGGAGTTCCGTTCCGGGATGCCCATGGGATTATCGGACGTCTGGTGCTGTACTGTATTGACAAAAAATGTGCCATTGATGATCTGAGACTGGAAGAATTAAAAGAGATTTCTCCGGTATTTGAAGAAGATATTTACGAGGCCATCAGCTTAAAAACCTGTGTGGAAAAACGTCTTACCACAGGAGCACCGGGAATGGCTGTTATGGAAGAAGCTGTAAAAACAGAAGAAGCGTACCTGGAAAAATACAAAAAAGGACTTGATTTTTTGAAATAAATGGTATAGTATGTTCAAGAAAGACAAGTGTTCGCAAAGGAAAGACATACAAGATAGTGCTTTTTTGCGGCAGAGAAGAGGAGATTGAAAAATGAGTCAGAAATTAAGAGTCGGCATTTTAGGAGCTACCGGAATGGTAGGCCAGCGTTTTATTTCTCTGCTGGAGAACCACCCCTGGTTTGAGGTTGTTACTCTGGCTGCCAGCCCCAGAAGTGCAGGAAAAACATACGAAGAAGCAGTTGGCGGCAGATGGAAAATGGACACTCCAATGCCGGAAGCAGTCAAAAAGATTGTTGTGATGAATGTAAATGAAATAGAAAAGGTAGCATCCAGTGTGGATTTTGTCTTCTCTGCTGTTGATATGTCAAAAGAAGAGATCAAAGCTATTGAAGAGGCTTATGCAAAGACAGAGACTCCGGTAGTGTCCAACAACAGTGCTCACAGATGGACTCCGGATGTTCCTATGGTAGTGCCGGAGATCAACCCGGAACATTTTAAAGTCATTGAATTCCAGAAAAAACGTCTGGGAACCACCAGAGGATTTGTTGCAGTAAAACCGAACTGCTCTATCCAGAGCTATGCGCCGGTGCTGACTGCATGGAAAGAGTTTGAACCTTATGAAGTGGTAGCTACTACCTATCAGGCAATTTCCGGAGCCGGAAAGACCTTCAAAGATTGGCCGGAGATGATTGAAAATATCATTCCGTACATTGGCGGCGAGGAAGAGAAGAGTGAAAAAGAGCCTCTGCGTCTGTGGGGTAAAATTGAGGATGGCGTGATCGTTCCGGCTTCCAGCCCGGTAATCACCTGCCAGTGCCTGCGTGTTCCGGTATTAAACGGACATACGGCTGCAGTATTTGTAAAATTCAAAAAGAAACCGACCAAAGAAGAGCTGATTGACAGACTGGTGAATTTCAAAGGTCTTCCCCAGGAGTTGGATCTTCCAAGTGCACCCAAGCAGTTCATTCAGTATCTGGAAGAGGACAACCGTCCTCAGGTAAAACTGGATGTAAACTACGAAAATGGTATGGGTGTTTCCGTTGGACGCCTTCGCGAAGATACCGTTTATGATTGGAAATTCGTAGGTTTGTCCCACAACACCGTGCGTGGAGCAGCCGGCGGTGCAGTTCTGTGTGCAGAGACTTTGAAAGCACTGGGATACATTTCAGCAAAATAAAAACCGTTAAAAATAGAGAGAAGCACTATCCTGATACAATATGTGACCTGTCAGGATGGTGCTTTTTTGGTGAACCTGGTACTTGCATTTTCCGGCTGAATCCCTTACAATGAACCGGAAAAGAACAAAGGAATGAAACGGGAAATACATGATACGGATAAAGAATCTTACGAAGGAATACGGAAGACATCAGGGGATTCATGATGTCAGTTTTGAAATACAGGATGGAGAGGCCTTTGGCCTGTTAGGCCCCAAAGGAGCCGGAAAGACCACCCTCATTGGGATTTTGGCAGGATTTTCAAGTGCAGATCAGGGGATTTGTTCCATCAATGGAAAAATACCGGGAAAAGGCCAGGAGTCCATTGTACGGTTTACCGGATGCCTTCCGGAGCACGTGCATCTGCCGGAGGATTTGACTGCCGTGAAGTATCTGCGGTATGTAGCAGGACTTCGGGGGATCCGGAACCTGGAGAGGGGACTGCAGGTGATGCATCATTTTGAAATTGAACAGGATATGCGGATTGGAAGGATGCGAAAAGGACAGCGGCAGATGCTGGCCCTTGCCTGTACCCTGGTACATAATCCAAGGGTGCTGCTGCTCGATGAACCGGACAGACATTTAGATCCCATGCTTCAGGCGGCTTATGATGCCCTTTTGATGGAAGAGAAGTCCAGAGGGACGACCATGCTCATTACATCAGAAAATTACAGCGATATGGAACGGGTGTGCAGCCGGATCGGCCTGATGCGAAGAGGCGTTTTGGTGAACATTGATGATACTGCCTCCATGCGGATTTCCAGAAAGAAAACCTATCTGGTGACCTTTCAGACAGAGATGGAGACCTTACGATTCTTAAGGGAGAATCCTGGGATAAAGCAGGCAGGTCCCTGTCAGGTGGTGATTCAGGTGCAGGGAGAGATTCTGCCCTGGCTTCAGCTTCTTGGCAGATATCAGACAGCAGGATTAGAGATGATGCATCAGAGCCTGGAAGATATTTTTGAACATTTTTACGGAGGAACTACCCATGCTTAATCTGAGACTTCTGCAGGAAACGATACGGGAAAACAAGCGCCTGTGGCTGATCTGCACTGCGCTGCTTACCGCAGGGATGCTGGTGTGTGAAGCGGTTTACGGAACCGATGCAGGAGAGAAACTGTGGCAGTTTTTTTCTGTGATTCCGGGAATGACCGGAGAAATTTCCCAGAATGATGCTTCATTGACAGGATATCTTGGCAGCTGTATGTTTGGTGCCTGGTTTCTGATGATTCCGGCAGTTTATTCAGCAGTGGCAGCGGTGCGCATGGCGGCAGGAAAGATGGAGGATGGTTCCTTTGCTGGATTGGTATCGATTCTTGGAAACCGGCACAAGATCTGTTTTACCCAGGATTACTGGATGGGAACAAGTCTTCTTGCCATGTTCGTAAGTACAGGGATTCTTGGCATTTTGGGAGGCATTGTACTGGCAGGTTATGAGCTGGAAATTGCCCAGTACCTTCTGCTGAATCTGGGAATGTTCTGTTTTCAGCTGATGCTTGGCGGATTTTTTATGATGATTTCTTTCCTTCTTAAGAAAGGCAGAAAGGCAGCACTGGCAGTAGGAGGATTTCTGATTGTGGAATACCTTCTATATGCGTTAAGCGATCTCAATGGACTGTCTGCGGCAGGGTATCTGTCCGTTTTTTCTGCATTTCGCCCGGAGGAAATCCTTCTTGGCGGGGCAGTACTGTGGTGGAAGCTGCCGCTGTGGCTGGCTGCTGGTCTGCTGTTTTACAAAGCAGGAAGCGTGGCGGCAGCCAGAATGGACATTCCTTCCTAAACAGCTATGCTGCCGTGCCGGATGATACTGTGTGAAATGGAGAAAATTATGGCAAAAGCACTTTACATTGCTGAAAAGCCCAGTGTTGCGCAGGAGTTTGCGAAAGCACTGAAAGTAAGCACATCCAGAAAGGATGGATACCTGGAAGGAGAAGATACGGTGGTTACCTGGTGTGTGGGACATCTGGTGACCATGAGCTACCCAGAGGTCTATGATCCGAAGTATAAAAAGTGGAGCCTGGAGACCCTGCCTTTTATACCGGATACATTTCTCTATGAAGTGATTCCATCGGTAAAAAAACAGTTCCAGATTGTCAGCGGACTGCTGAATCGAAAAGACATTGATACCATTTATGTCTGTACCGACTCCGGGCGTGAGGGAGAATACATTTACCGCCTGGTGGAACAGATGGCAGGCGTAAAAGGAAAGACAAGAAAAAGGGTCTGGATTGACTCCCAGACGGAAGAAGAGATTTTAAGGGGTATTGAGACGGCAAAGGATCTGTCTGCTTATGACAATCTTTCAGAGGCAGCCTATCTTCGGGCAAAAGAAGATTATCTGATGGGAATTAATTTTTCCAGGCTGCTGTCTTTAAAGTATGGGAATGCAGTGTCTAATTATCTGCATACCCGGTATACGGTGATTTCTGTGGGAAGAGTCATGACCTGTGTGCTGGGTATGATCGTCCGCAGGGAGCGGGAAATCCGCCAGTTTGTAAAGACGCCTTTTTACCGGGTGGTAAATCTGGTAGAACTTTCCGGGCAGAATCTGGAGGGAGAATTCCGGGCAGTGGAAGGTTCCAAATGGTATCTTTCCCCAAAGCTTTATAAAGAAAACGGATTCAAAGAAAAGAAGGACGCAGAGGAACTGATCCGCGTGTTATCAGAGCATCCGCCTTTGACTTCCCTGATTGAAAAGCTGGAAAGAAAAAAAGAAAACAAAAATCCTCCCCTTCTTTACAACTTGGCAGAGCTGCAGAACGATTGTTCCAGAATTTTAAAGCAGAGTCCGGATGAGACTCTGCGCATTGTACAGGAACTGTATGAGAAGAAACTGGTGACGTATCCAAGAACCGATGCCAGAGTTCTCTCTTCTGCGGTGGCAAAGGAGATTCAGAAAAACATCAGAGGTCTTGCGGGGCTTCCCCTTGCAGCAGAATTTGCCCAGGAGATTCTGGAAAAAGGCACTTATCGGAATATCGGAAAAACCCGCTACACCAACGACAAACAGATCACAGACCACTATGCCATTATTCCTACCGGTCAAGGATTAGGCGCCTTAAGAAGTTTAAAAGGAACGGCCGGAAAAGTCTATGAGCTGATTGTCCGCCGGTTTTTAAGCATTTTTTATCCCCCTGCCGTCTACCAGAAAATTTCTGTGGTAATGAAGATGGATACGGAGCGGTTTTTTATGAGCTGCCGTGTGCTGGCAGAGCCTGGATACCTGAAAGTGGCCGGGATTCCAGCGGAAAAGAAAACTGGAAAATCCGGGAAAGATGGAGAGGATGTCCAGTCTGAGACAGCAGATCCCGGAGAACAGGATGCACCGGGCTTGTTTCAGGCACTTCAGGGATTGAAAAAAGGAATGGTGCTGCCGGTAAAAGGGTTTGCCATCCGGGAGGGAGAAACCTCTCCGCCAAAGCGTTACAATTCCGGTTCTATGATTCTGGCAATGGAAAATGCGGGACAGCTCATTGAAGACGAAGAGCTGCGGGCTCAGATCAAGGGCAGCGGCATCGGTACCAGTGCCACAAGAGCAGAGATCTTAAAAAAACTCATTGCCAACAAATATATTGTGTTGAACAAAAAGACACAGGTGCTTACTCCCTCACAGCTAGGGGAAATGATTTTTGACGTTGTGGGATGTTCTATCCGCTCCCTGTTAAATCCGGAACTGACGGCAAGCTGGGAAAAAGGGCTTACGTATGTGGCGGAGGGAAGCATCACACCAGAGGAATATATGACAAAACTGGACAATTTTATACGCAGCCGGACGGCGCAGGTCCTAAACAATAACCATCATTATGCACTGCGTGAAATGTTTGACGCATCCGCAGGGTATTACCGGTCAAAACCGCGAAAGGAGTAGTTCATTATGGAAACATGTAAAATCAAAAATCTTTACAATTTAAAAGAGACGATTGCAGCAGATCTGTTTGAGGGAGCGGAATATCCCTGGGAAGTGCTGCCAAAAATCGGAGCATTCATCAAAGAACTTGGCAGTACTTTAAGTGAAGAAGAATATGAAAAACGGGGAGAAACCGTATGGGTGGCAAAGAGCGCCAAAGTAGCCCCCACCGCATTTCTTGGTGAAAATGTCATTATTGGAAAAAATGCAGAAGTCCGCCACTGTGCATTTATTCGCGGAAATGCCATTGTAGGAGAAGGTGCCGTGGTAGGAAATTCTACAGAGTTAAAAAATGTGGTGCTGTTTAACAAAGTACAGGTTCCTCATTACAACTATGTGGGAGATTCTATTTTAGGCTGCAAATCCCATATGGGAGCAGGTTCCATTACCTCCAATGTAAAATCCGACAAAAAACTGGTGGTGGTCAAAGGCGAAGAAGGTCAGATTGAGACCGGTCTGAAAAAATTTGGCGCTATGTTAGGAGATGAAGTGGAAGTTGGCTGTGGTTCCGTTCTGAATCCAGGCACAGTCATCGGTCCTCATACCAATATCTATCCTCTTTCCTCAGTGCGCGGAGTAGTACCGGCAGGCAGCATTTATAAGAAAGCCGGAGAAGTGGTAGAAAAGCAGGAAAATTAGAATAAAAACATTTGTTCGAAAACCAGTTGACAAGATCCCGCAAAGGTATTATGATAACAGAAAAAGAACAGAAGTTCGTGTGAAGAGGAGATCAATATGGCACAGGAAGAACGTTTAAAAGCGCTGGAAGCAGCGATTGGAAAGATTGAGAAGGATTTTGGAAAGGGCGCCATTATGAAGCTGGGAGAATCTGACGCCAATATGAATGTGGAGACCGTTCCCACAGGTTCTTTGAGCCTGGATGTGGCACTGGGACTTGGCGGTGTACCTAAGGGAAGAATTGTTGAGATCTACGGACCAGAGTCCAGTGGTAAGACCACCGTAGCGCTTCATATGGTAGCGGAAGTGCAGAAGAGAGGCGGTATTGCCGGATTTATTGATGCAGAACATGCCCTGGACCCGGTATATGCGAAGAACATCGGCGTAGACATTGATAATCTTTATATTTCCCAGCCGGACAATGGAGAGCAGGCTATGGAGATCACTGAGACCATGGTGCGTTCCGGGGCAGTGGACATTATCATTGTGGACTCTGTGGCAGCGCTGGTTCCCAAGGCTGAGATTGAGGGAGATATGGGAGACAGCCATGTGGGACTGCAGGCCAGATTGATGTCCCAGGCATTGCGGAAACTGACTTCTGTCATCAGCAAGTCCAACTGTATTGTGATTTTTATCAACCAGCTTCGTGAAAAGATTGGTGTTATGTTCGGAAATCCGGAGACCACCACAGGTGGCCGTGCACTGAAGTTCTACGCTTCTATCCGGATGGATGTGCGCAGAATTGAAGCACTGAAGCAGGGCGGCGAAGTAGTTGGAAACCGTACCCGGATCAAAGTAGTAAAAAACAAAATCGCTCCGCCATTTAAAGAGGCAGAGTTTGACATCATGTTTGGAAAAGGAATTTCCAAGGCGGGAGATGTGTTAGACTTGGCGGTAAACATCGGCGTGGTCAATAAGAGCGGCGCATGGTTTGCCTACAATGACGCAAAGATCGGACAGGGCCGGGAGAATGCTAAGAAATACCTTTTGGACAATCCGGCTGTTATGGATGAGATCGAAGCAAAAGTACGGGCACATTATGGGTTAAACGGAGCCGCACTGCCTGCCGCGGAGAAAGCAGATTCCGTGACAGTTACGGAAGATGACGGCGAGTTTGGCGAAGACTTATGATTGTAACAGGACTGGAACCGGCAGGAAAAGGAAGGGAAAAAGTCTTTCTTGATGGGAACGCTGCATTTGTCCTTTATGGCGGAGAGCTTTCCAGGTATGGCATCAGAGAAGATGCTGAAGTTTCTGAAGAGCTGTATGAGCGGATATTGAAAGAAGTCCTTCTAAAGCGGGCACAGGCCAGAAGTCTGTATATTCTGAAAAGCATGGATAAGACAGAAGCCCAGATGCGCCAGAAGCTGAAAGAAGGCACCTATCCGGAAGAAGTGATTGAAGAGGTCATCGGCTGGCTTTACGGATTTCATTATCTGGATGACAGGCGGTATGCTGAAAACTATGTTTCCCAGAAAAAGTCCAGCAAAAGCCGAAAACAGCTGATGCTGGATCTGGAACGGCGGGGTATTTCCAAAACACTGGCGGAAGAAGTATTAGAGAGCGAAGAAGAGGAAGATGAGACGGCACTCATCCGGCAGTTGATGGAGAAAAAGCATATAGATCCTGGTACAAAAGATCCAAAGGAACGGCAGAAAATGTGGCAGTTTCTGGCCAGAAAAGGGTTCCGCTCAGAAGATATCCGCAGAGCATTTCAGGTGGAAAATGAGTGGCAGTGAAGTGATAAAATTATATCTATTACTTGACAATTAGCACAATTCAATGTACAATTTAGTTGTTGTATTTGTACAATGAAAACTAAATAAGGAGGTGCTCCTGTGCCGAGTGCAGTAATAGCTATTATTGCTGTCGCCGTTGCTCTGATTATCGCCATTCCGGTTACGTACAGACTTGCTGTTTCCAATTATCAGAAAACAGTCGAGGCTAAGATCGGAAGTGCGGAAGAAAAAGCTAGAAAGCTGATAGATGACGCGTTAAAGGTTGCAGAGACAAAGAAGCGGGAAGCTTTACTTGAAGCGAAAGAGGAATCCCTCAAGACCAAGAATGATGTGGAGAAGGAGACCAGAGAGCGGAGAGCAGAGTTACAGCGCTATGAGAAGCGTGTTCTTTCCAAAGAAGAAGCTATCGACCGGAAAGCGGATGCAATTGAGAGAAGAGAAAGCGGACTGGCAGCGAAAGAAGAAGAACTGAAGAAAAAAAGCAGTGAGATCGCAAGACTCAGCGAGGAAAGAGTACAGGAACTGGAGAGAATCTCAGGTTTAACCTCCGAACAAGCAAAAGAGTATCTTTTAAAAACTGTTGAGGATGAAGTAAAACACGACACAGCAAAGCTCTACAAAGAGCTGGAAGCCAGAGCAAAAGAAGAAGCTGGCAAGAAGGCAAAAGAGTACGTTGTCACAGCCATTCAGAAGTGCGCAGCCGATCATGTGGCTGAAAGTACCATTTCCGTGGTACAGCTTCCCAATGACGAGATGAAAGGACGCATCATCGGACGTGAAGGACGAAATATCCGTACACTGGAGACAATGACAGGTGTGGATCTGATTATTGATGACACACCGGAAGCCGTGATCCTTTCCGGATTTGATCCGATTCGTCGTGAAGTGGCCAGAATCGCACTGGAGAAACTGATTGTGGATGGACGTATTCATCCGGCCAGAATTGAAGAGATGGTAGAAAAAGCCCAGAAAGAAGTAGAGACCATGATCCGTGAGGAAGGTGAGTCCGCTGCTCTGGAAGTAGGCGTGCATGGTATCCATCCGGAACTGATCCGTCTGTTAGGAAGAATGAAGTTCCGTACCAGTTATGGCCAGAATGCATTGAAACATTCCATTGAGGTTGCTCAGCTGTCAGGTCTTCTGGCAGGCGAGATTGGTGTGGATGTGCGTATGGCGAAACGTGCCGGACTTCTTCATGACATTGGAAAATCCATTGACCATGAGATGGAAGGCTCTCATGTGCAGATTGGTGCAGATCTGTGCAAGAAGTATAAAGAGTCCCGTTTGGTCATCAATGCAGTAGAAGCCCATCATGGCGATGTGGAACCGGAGTCCCTGATTGCATGTATTGTACAGGCTGCTGATACGATTTCTGCAGCACGTCCGGGTGCAAGAAGAGAAACTCTTGAAACATATACAAATCGTTTAAAACAGTTGGAAGATATTACAAACGGATTTAAAGGCGTTGATAAGTCTTTTGCTATTCAGGCAGGAAGAGAGATTCGAATTATGGTGGTACCGGAGCAGGTTAGTGACGCAGATATGGTATTGCTGGCAAGAGATATTTCCAAACAGATTGAAGCTGAACTGGAGTATCCGGGCCAGATCAAAGTCAGTGTGATCCGGGAATCACGAGTAGTTGACTATGCAAAATAAGTTTTCCACGTATTGAGCGTAAAAATCAATCACAAGAGAGGCTGTCCTACGACAGTCTCTTTTTGCATCCGGCGAATATTTGTCCCTGATTTTGCATAACCATGAAAAAAACAGGAGCATCCAAATATGAGTCATAAGGATGCGGGATTCTGGAAAGGGATGGCAGTTACCTTTCTGTTTGGCATATGCCTTGGAATTGGCATGGCAAATCTTCTGCCGGCAGAGAATCTAAAACAGCACTCGAAAATCACAGTACTGCTTGAAAATGGAATGAGTACAGAAAGCATGGAAACCCGGTTCCTGTGGATTTTCCCTTTGAGAATGCGTTTGTTATTGATCTTGATTTTGGCGGGCTGTGCAGCTCCTTTTCTGGAAGCGGCAGCACTTACCGGAATGGCGGCTGGATGGTGCGTTGGGATGTACGCAGGAAGCGCGATCTTAGCGGAAGGAAGTGCAGGAGGGACTTTGGCGGCGGCAGCACTGCTTCCGCAGGTTTTTCTGTACGGGGCAGCTATATGCAGGATTCTGAAAACGGGCTGGTACCGGGAACGAGGCAGAAAGCGGAAAGAGGGAAGCTTCTTTCTTGGAATCACACAAGCTGCAGGCATTTACCTGTTGGGCATTTTGACGGAAAGCATTTTAAATCCGGCAGTGCTGCAGACATTTCTTGGGATGTTGTAAGAAAGAACGGGAAAAGGGTACTAGATA